>CAYLZA010000492.1:0-3374 GCA_964387575.1 uncultured Spirochaetales bacterium
GATACACCGGACGTTCCGGATCTCACCGTACGTGAGGTCTCCGAGTATACCGGTCAGCCCGAGATGGAGGGCGGTCTGGTAAAAACGCTCGATTTCAAGATCTATCTCGGACTTCTGAGCGAAACCTATAACGACGCCCATTTAGAGGATCTCCGGAGATCCGAGGCGGTACCGATCGATCTGGTTGTCGCGAATCTCTATCCGTTCGAAAAGACGGTTGCAAAAGAGTCGACTACCATCGAAGATGCCCGGGGAAATATCGACATCGGCGGGCCGTGCATGCTCCGCGCCGCGGCGAAGAACTTTCTGCGGGTCCTCGCCGTGTGTGATCCCTCCGATTATCCGCGGTTGCTTAGAATCCTGAAGAGCAACGATGGCGCCACCTCGCTTGCGGACCGATACGAGTTTGCACGGAAGGCGTTCGGTCATACAAAAGCGTATGACACACATATCTGTGCGTATCTCGATGAAATAGATCGGGAGACGGTTGCTAAACGATACGATAGTGGAGACGTGAAATGAAGCTTTCAAAAATGTACCGTTCCATGACCTCTGATCCGTTCCCCGAACGAATGGAGATTGCATTTATCGAAGATGACGAGCGCAAAACGCTCGTGTATGAAAAAGTGACATGGGAGATCGACGGAGAGAGAAAAGGTCTTCGTTACGGCGAAAATCCCGATCAACCCGCGGCGTTTTACCGCCTCGTTAACGGAAACCTGACGCTCGGTGATGTAACATCGATCGAGCCCGGGCGTTATCTGCTGAGCGATGTGGAGCTTTTGCAATCGGGAAAGCATCCCGGCAAAATCAACATTACCGATGCCGATGCCGCGTTAAACATCATGCGATATCTGGACGATAAGCCGTGCGCGGTCATTATCAAGCACAACAATCCGAGCGGCGTCGCCGTGTCGGACACGATATCGGCGGCTTATCACAAGGCACTGATGGCCGATCGCATCGCCGCGTTCGGTGGTGTCGTTGCGTGCAATACTGCGGTCGACAGGGAAACGGCTTCCGAAATTGCCGATTCCTACACCGAGGTCGTGGTGGCTCCCGACTACGAAGAAGGATGCGTCGAGCTGCTGGCAAAAAGGAAAAACCTGCGTATCATGAAAATCGGCACTATAGACAAACTCGGCGATTTCGAAAACAGTCGCTTTCTCGATGCGAAGAGCCTGATAGACGGGGGCATCATCGTCCAGTGGTCGTATCTACCCAAGAAGGATCCCGATGAGTTTGTTGTTGCCGAAACGGAACACAAGGGCATCCGGTATAGCATCAAACGAAAACCGACACGGCAGGAGCTGGAGGATATGCGGTTCGGCTGGCTCGTCGAAAGCGGTGTGATAAGCAATTCGGTGATTTTCGTAAAAGACGGTGTAACTCTGGGAATCGGTGCCGGTGAGCAGGATCGAGTGGGAGTAGCCGATATTGCCGTGAGAAAAGCGTATAGAAACGCCAAGGATCGGCTTGCGTGGATGAGATTCAAAACAGGTTGGCTGGAGCTGGAAGACGAGGCGAAACGTGCCGATATTGAAAAGGAAATCGATGAGAACAGGGCCGGTCTGTCCGGAAGTGTAATGGTCTCGGATGCGTATTTTCCCAAGCCGGACGGAGTGCTCGTCGGTCTCGAACAAGGGGTGCGGGCAGTCATTCAGCCGGGTGGCTCAATCAAAGATCGGGAGATCATCGAGGCCTGCAATGAATACGATGCGACCATGGTGTTTACCGGTCAACGGAGCTTTAAACACTGATGAATCATTGAAGCCGGGCCGGCGCGTGGTGGCGACGAGATCTTCGTATCGGGTGCTTTACTCGCAGCGTGTGTATACATATTATCTACCTGAAAGGAGTCGATGAATGAACGAAATGGTGCCAAGAAAAACTCTGGTCAAATACGGAACCCAGGGAATCGGCGGTGTAGTCGGTGGAGCGGTGATTCTCGGACTCGGCAGTCTCGGTACCGTTGGAAGCCTCGTTGTCGGCGGAATCGTCGCTCTCGTCGGGCTTGCAGTATCCTCGTCGAAGGACGATCGAACCGCGGGTATGGTGGCCGCCGGAGCCGGGGTAATCACCGCCGCAACCGCTATTCCCTTTATCGGAAAGCTCGCCGGGACACTGCTCGGAATCTCCGGTGTCGGTCTACTCATCGCCGGTGGTATAAGCCTGTACAAATTTATACGCGGCTATAAGAGTAGATCATAATCTGATGCCCTGGCGTCTTGTCGTATTCATCCTGATACTCGGTTTTGTTGTGTTATTTGCCGGTGCAAACATCACGAACGCATCGGATATATCATTCGGATTTTACACGGTTGAAGATGTACCGATTTTTATCAGCTTGTTCTTCGCCTATGTGGTCGGCGTGTTGACGATGGTTCCGTTCACGATTCGCACGATGCGGCGTAAAAAGAGGATCGAACGGTCGGAGGAATCGGTGACCAATAGGGAAGCGCTTCCGGGTCCGGTGACCGATGATGAGGGAGATGCGCAAAAATAGCCGTCCCGTATGTATCGTTGCCGTTGTAGTGACGCTCGGCTCCATAGCTCAGACCATTACCGCCGCGGATCTATCGGAAGCTCGAAACAGTGCCGAACAGGGCAATACTCCGGAAGCCGTAGAGGAATACCGGAAATGGCTTTCGGAAAATCCGAACGACGGGCGATATGTGGAGATAAGCCTCGAGCTCAGCGAGCTTCTGGATTCGTTGTCGGCAAAGATCGAGGTTATAGAAGCGGCGCTGAAAAAAGATGCGCCGGCGCAATTGAGCCATCGAGCTCTTGTTGAGCTTGCGACGTTATATGAAATAAACGGAAATATTCCCCGGGCACAGGAATTATTTCGACGCGCATCGTTTGCCCTCCCGGGGAAGAAGGACTACGAAAGCCTTACCAGGTCGGCCACGCTTGCATTCGAGCTCGGGCATTTCACCAATGCCGAAGCACAGGCCCGTATCATCGTGGAAACGTGCAAAGACCGGGAGCTCGTACTGAGATCGGTGATTCTTTTGTCACGCATATACTTTGCAACCGGGAGAAACGAAAAAGCGTTGTCGATACTCTTTCAGGAGGGAATTCCCGACGGGAAAGATGCCTCCACGCCGCCGGATATACGCAAGCTTGAATTGCCGCCCGAAGGGTTCCTGTGGCTCCACCTCCTCAGCCTGAAGCTCGGCGAGGAGAAAACAGCGGAAGAGGCGGCGGGTATTCTCAAAGACCGATTCGCTGATTCCATGGCAGCGGCGTTGCTCGATGACGACGCAGCATTCCTCGCAGAACCGTCGGTACTCTATATGATTGAAGACGAGGTCTCCGGCGAAGCCGAGACGAAAACCGAAGCGGAGCAGTCCGATTACGCGGAAAGCAAA
>CAYLZA010000493.1:0-309 GCA_964387575.1 uncultured Spirochaetales bacterium
ATCCGGTTGATAAACAGGAGCGGTTCGGGCGTGAGGTCCTCGAGGCGATTGGATTTGATACACGACGCGGCAGGTTGGATGTCTCTGCCCATCCGTTTACCACCTCGATCGGAATGAACGATGTGCGTCTCACCACGCGATACAACGCGGATTTTTTCCGGACCGGGATTTTCGGTATCATTCATGAAGCGGGTCACGGGCTGTACGAGCTCGGTCTTGGAGACGAGTTGTCCGAGAGCGTTCTCGCCGAAGGTACCTCGCTGGGCATCCACGAATCGCAATCTCGCACGTGGGAGAATGTGATAGGTC
>CAYLZA010000493.1:319-3368 GCA_964387575.1 uncultured Spirochaetales bacterium
GGAGCTTTGCGTTCTGGAAACGATTTTATCCGAGGTTGTGCGAGCTGTTCCCCGAGCAGCTCGACGGGGTCGATCTCGAGCACTTTTACCGGGGAATCAACAAAGTGGAACCGTCTTTCATACGCGTGGAAGCAGATGAAGTTACCTACAACCTTCATATCATGCTTCGTTTCAATATCGAGCTCGCGCTTCTCGAAGGCGACTTGACTGTCGGCGGTCTGCCTGTTGCATGGAACGATGAGTTTCGCAGGTTGTTCGGGATTTCCCCCGACTCAAATCGGAACGGGGTTCTCCAGGACATCCACTGGTCGATGGGAGGCTTCGGCTATTTCCCGACGTATGCGCTTGGTAATCTTTATGGCGCGCAATTCGTCAATACGTTGCGGTCGACATTTGATGATCTTGATTCCCGAATCGAATCAGGTGATTTTGCGTCGATTCTCGGCTGGCAGAGAAAACATATCCATAATGCAGGAAGAATGTATCCGGCGACCGAGCTGTGCAAACGTGTAACCGGTTCCGACCTCGATCCGACGTATCTCATGAAATACGTGCGGGAGAAATATTCGGGGATCTATGGGGTGTGACGGCATATTCGCGTACACGCCGTTTTTCTGGGCGGCGTGTTCCGGTTTGTGTATTGGATATGCGATAGTACGGATCGTAAAAAAAACAGGCACTCAATCGCGGAAAACGCGTGCGAAGGCGATTAAATGGACAAAAGTATCGCTTGCGATGACTATCAGTGTAATATGCGCATTAGCAGGTGTATTCATTCCGGGACCTGAGAAGATCCTCGATATTCGGTTGGTGTATATGCTTACCGGTGCGATCGTGATATCGGCACCGGCGTTTGTTTTTCCGAGAATCGGATTGCCGATTCTTGTATTGATTGTCGTCGCATTTATCACTACAGATACCTTTGCGTTGATGACATGGCAACCGATTGAAACGAACAGCGAGCTCGGTCGATTCACGCTTCTAAATGAGGACGGTAAATACGAGGTTGATCTCCACGGATCGGATGCTCAATTCGTAACGATTCCGGATAAACCGATTTCTCTCAAAATATATAGAGTATCACTATCGCCTTATTATTTTTATCTGTGTCCCGGAGGATATGCTGGATTAGGCGAATTCGCGGCCGCGGACAATCAGTCGGGAGGTGCCGGCGGTTTTGTCGAACCAACACCACTCATTCGTTTTTTTTCAAAGCTGCCGGGCCGGAGCATGGGAACAGTAGTAAGTGAACCGATCGACCCGAGGCTTCTGTACGACTATAAAATAAAGCTTGTGAACGACGGTATTGATATAATGCTCAAACCACCGGGACGATAGTGTGGTCGACACCCTTTCAGGCTCGTTGCTTGACAAGCCTATAGGCCCGTACTACGTTAGGGTCCAATGAATCTGCCCAACACAATGACCTCGGCGCGGATCGTTTTATCGCCGATTTATTTTGTGCTCTTTTTTCTCCCGGAGTGGTTTAATACGGGCACCACAGTTTCGATCGTGCTTTTATGGATCGTGCTCGTCATTATCGAGCTCTCGGATCTCTTTGACGGTGCGTTGGCTCGCAAAACAGGGCAGACCAGTGATACTGGGAAGTTGCTTGATCCATTCGCAGATTCGTTGAGTCGATTGACCTATTTTCTCTGCTTTACAATGGCGGATATTATGCCGGTTTGGGTCTTCGTAATCCTTCTCTATAGAGATCTCGGAGTCGGTTTCGTCCGGCTGTTGATGTCACGTAAGGGCGTTGTATTGAGCGCACGTATAAGCGGTAAGCTCAAAGCGTGGATTTATGCAATTGCAGGCGTAATCGGTCTGGCCTATTATACGCTGCACACCTATATTGCCGAGTCTACCGCGGATACCGTGTTTTACTACGGTTCCTTTGTGTTCTTTGTTGCAGCCGGATTTATCGCCGTATGGTCGCTGGTGGATTACGTTTCCGTACTTGTACGCAAGAGTTATTAAAAGGCGGATTGAATTGAAGGCAATCCGCGAGCTGCCGCGAGAGTCGATAGAAAAGATTCGGTTTGTTTTAACAGATATCGATGATACGCTGACACGGAACGGAAAGCTGGAGGCCGCGGCATTCCAGGCGATATGGCGGCTCTCTCAAGAAGGTTTCTCGGTGATCGCCGTTACCGGTCAACCTACGGGATGGTGTGATTGTATTGCAAGACAGTGGCCGGTGGAAGCGGTTATTGGAGAAAACGGTGCTTTTGCATTCTATATGAACGAAGGGCGCCTCGAGGAGTTCACACACCCTTCGATAGACCCGGAAAAAATACATAAAGAGTTTAAAAAAATCAAATCCAAGGTTTGTTCGGATGTTTTGTATTCCCGGGTTGCCCACGATCAATCGTACCGCCGTTACGACATAGCATTTGACTTCAGAGAGGAACCTCCGGATCTCGGATACGAAGCGGCTGAGGAAATCGCCGAAATATGCCGAGGCTTTGGTGCAGAAGCTAAGATAAGCTCGATACACGTAAACGCTTGGTTTGGCAGGTACGACAAGCTCGATATGGTTTTGAGCTATATGAACAGGTTTCACGGTTTAAATGAAGATGAAGTCAAGCGAGTGACGATGTTTTGTGGTGACTCTCCGAACGACGAACCGATGTTTGCGTTTCTACCGAACACGTGTGGCGTGGCAAATATACGAGAGTTCGGCGGGCTTCTGAGGTTCCCGCCTGCCTATATTACGACCACAAAATACGGAGAAGGATTCGCGGAATTTTCGCAGATTTTGTTGGAAAAAGGTGTTGACGAAAAACGCGGCATGTAGTAGTTTTCGCATCAGCAACGGACAAGATACGGAAAGATCTTAAAATCTTCTTGACAATTTGTTCATTGATTGCTAACTTGAAGGTCGCTGCGCTGAGAATGCGTGGCTTCGTTGTCTTATACGGCAACACAAATACCGAACGGCTTGATTGGGCTCGATCTCAACAGGACGTAACGGTTGTTTTTTGAAATAAGAACGAGGGAAGGGAAGAAGTGAGGTAAGACGCGAAGAACCGAGAGGTTTGTTCCG
>CAYLZA010000494.1:0-3365 GCA_964387575.1 uncultured Spirochaetales bacterium
GCCGCGCAGACGGCTTTGGCCGTCGCCGGGACGGTTGTGCCTGCCGGGAGCGGGGAGACCCGCCAAGATGCGGCCGATCTGGCCGCTTCGGTCCGTGTGATGGATGAGCAGTACGGGACGGTGCTCGATGCGCTCGAAGAAAACGGACTGGCGGCAAATACATACGTGTTCTGTTTTTCCGACCATGGTCTGCAGTTCCCGCGCAATATGTGTAATCTCGATGTACACGGTACGGGGGTATATTTTATCGCCCGCGGCCCTGAATATTTCGAGCCCGGGACCGTGTGCGACACGATGGTGAGCCTTATCGATCTGGCGCCCACCGTCTGTCAGATTGCCGGCCTCGGGGTGCCCGATCACATGGAAGGCGTATCGCTTCTCTGGTTGCTGTCGAATTCGTGCGAACGTATCCACGATTACATGTTCGCCGAAATAAACTATCACGCCGCTTACGAGCCGACCCGTTCGATCAGAAACGATCGATACGTCTATATCAGACGGTTCGATGAACGATCCGCCTTGGTATTACCCAACGTCGACAACACACCGAGTCGCAGATATCTCATCGACAACGGATGGCGAGAGCAACCGCGCGATCAGGAGATGCTGTTCGATTCGTTCTTCGATCCCGACGAACAACGGAATCTGATCGGACAACCGCATGTACGCTCGGTGGAACGTGAGCTTCGCGAACAACTCAGGGACTGGATGGAACGAACCGGCGATCCGCTCCTTTCGGGGATGGTACCGGCACCGTCGGGAAGCAAGGTAAACGATCCGGACGATTTCACGGCGCAGGACCCGCCGCACATAACCGAGTAATAGCTCGGATCGAAAGACGATCCTTCGTCGGCGGTGCGTGTATAACCGAAGAGCTCTGGCCGGGATATCATTTTTCGCACCGCATCGGTGTGGATCTATCCGGCATCGGCGGAGCTTCGTGGCTCCACCTGGAACGAAGAACGGGAACGAACCGCGGAACGACTCGTCGACACAATCACCGGGTATGCACCCAATTTCAAAAAATCGATTCAGCAGCTTTTTTGGAATCGACCGTTGCCTGAGCTTTCGGACTACCGGACTCCGATAAAGGGGCTCTATCTGTGCGGCGCGGGGCAGCACTTCTCGGGGGAGGTTACCGGTATTCCGGGGCACAACGCGGCGCACACGATTATCAGCGACCACCGTTGATTCTCGCAGGATCCTTGCACGTATGCACGGCACCGACGACGCAGATTATATATCTATTTCTTTCCGTTAAACTCCGCCACCGCATCAAACATCGCGACGATATTGGCAGGAGGAACATTGGCCATAATATTATGCACCTGCTGAAATACGAAATCGCCTCCCGGCTGGAGAATCTCGCACTGCTGGAGCACGTGACTCCTTACTTCTTCGGGCGTCCCGTTCGGAAGAATATCTTGCGTATCGCACCCTCCACCCCAGAGGCAGAGGCGTCCGCCGAACTCTTCTTTGAGCTCCCCGGCGTCCATCCCCGCAGAGCTGATCTGCACCGGATTTACCGCATCGAGCCCCGCGTCGATCAGATCCTCGAGTAACGGCCGTATTCCTCCGCACGAGTGTAGCTGAACGGTTCTCCCGCTTTTCTCTTTTGCATACTTCCAGAGCTCTTCATGACGCGGTTTGAAATATTCCCGGTACATATCAGGAGAAATCTGCGGTCCCGACTGCATCCCCAGATCATCCCCGAAGAGGATGTTGTCGACGTACGGTGCAATAACGGGGATATACATATCGATATTCTTTTTGTGTACCTGTACGATCGCGTCCAAGAGCGCATGGGTCTTCTCCGGATCAGCCGCCATCAGCATCATGAATTCGGGAATGCTGCAAAGAAAGCTCGAAATTTCCAGCAGATTTCCGCCAAAGAGAAATACGATATATCTGTCCGTGGATTGACGAAGTTTTTTGGCTCCCGCCGCCAATTCTTCACGAGACAACCGGCCGAGGTTGGGCGGCGACGGAACCGACCACATAACGTCGTCCAGTGCTTGTGCGAGATTCGAGAAATCGTCGGGTACGGCCTCTTTATATGGCCAATAAATTTGATCGAAATAGATCATTCCTTCGCGTTGGATTCCGGCTTCGCGTCCGGATGGAGATGCCAGAACCCAATCCCCGTTTTTGCGTTCCACATCCACCCACGCAGGAATGAGGACATCACTCCCGTCGGGCATGGTCCATTCCTTCCACTCATCGTCGCTCAACCCGAATCCACGGCCCATTTCTATGGTATCGATCCCGAATCGATCGAGGACGTCGTCATCGACTATCGCCAGCTGTTGAATCATGTCGTAAATCTTTATCGGTTTTTTCGGGAGACCAAGATATTCCCTGAGTTTCTTGTATCCCAACGCCATGATTCCACTGCTGCGATGTGCGCCGAAATCCACCGGCACCTGATCCGCCTCCCGGTGGGCCACCGCTTCTGCCACACGTTCCCGTTTCGTCACTTGTTCATCACTCCTATTCCAAATACATATCGTTCGCCGTAATTCCAGCCTGATATATCAGCCCTATGTACCGACGCTATTTTTCCGCGGTGATCGTAAATCCACGTACGAAGTGCTTCTGAAGCGTCAACAGGATGATCACCGTCGGTATTGCGGCGAAAATTGCGCCGGATAGATATACCGGAACCGACATCGGAAGGAATATGCGAAAAAATGCTCCCCACGTGGTGGCTCCGTCCACTTTCGACGCATCGAATATCTCTTGCGGTATCGAACAGTCCTATTGAGCTCAGAAAAAGATAAAGCGGTATGAGAAACATCTGAAACGGAAACAGATTACCGATAAAAATCCCGATGAACCACGACTGAGGGCGTTTCAAGTCGAGAAAAACCAGTGAGTACGCCGCCATCCCCGCGATAAACGCCGATCCGCTCCCGGCAAGGACGGCATAGAGCAGGCTGTTGTACAGGTTCCTCGCTATTCTCGCTTTTTCGAGTGCGTATCCGAAGTTGAAACCGAGATTTCCCGGAATTTCGCTCAATTTCGGCAATTGCCAGAATGTAAGCTCCGCGAAACTCTCCGGACTCTTAGATATCGTCATCAAACTCGTAACGATCGGAAATATCCATATTAGTGAAAAGAGGATCAACACACAGTGAATGATTGTTTTTATCGCCGTTCTGCTCATGCTTACTTTCTGCGCGCGGGCGTTTGACCCGTGGAAACGAGATATCGATACGTCAATGCAAGTGTTATGATCGAAATAATCACCGCGATTGCGGATCCCAGACCCATATTGAACAGGAGAAATGATTCCCTATACAGCGATATGGCGAGCGTCTCCGACGCCCGACCGGGGCCCCCCTGTACCATGACCCACGGTATAT
>CAYLZA010000495.1:0-3359 GCA_964387575.1 uncultured Spirochaetales bacterium
GTCTCATGCAATGCAGATCAAAACCGTGGCGAGGGTGCAAAATGAGAACTGCTGCTTTCGGGTGCGATTTCAACGATGGGTTAAATGGGAAGGCAGGACGGGCGTTATCGTCCCCATTCTTGGCCGGTGCCGGCTAAAGGTGGTCACTCTATCTCCCCACCCCGTTGTTTATTATCACTCATCAGGTACGGATTGATCCGTGACGAATCACACGGGGCGGTTCCTTTAGCCGGTATTTTCGGGGCAATCGATTGTTTAATGAATTCGAGGGAAGCTTCCCGGTCCTCGTCGATGATGATCTGTTGCAGCTCGAGAAGCTCGCTTTCGGAGAGCACGATTGCCAGTTTTTTCATGTTTTCACCGTCCGTTTTCTTTGTCCATATAGTGCCGTCACATGCCGTCAATAGTGGCCGTATTCTACTCCCGCCGTACGCCAGTATTCTTCGGCATCTAAAACGCGTGTGAGAAACTCATCGTATTGCCTTTCCGCCGGTCGAGGATTGTTCCACATGAGCTCCGCCGCAGCGAGCACCCGCGGGAAGAGGGATCGGTCTATCCGGTCTTCATCGAGATACTCGGTCCAAAGACAGCATTCGGCGCCGAGTATGTTTCGAGTTTCATCTCCGTGACTGCGGAACCGCCACCACTGTACCACGCACGCCTCATTGCTCGCGCCCTTGAGAACTTCCTCCCATCCTGTCGGGATACGGTCGTTCGACCGCAGAAACTTCGATATCCGCCCGATCATGTAGCCCTGGAGCTCCTCTTCGTTAGAAAGCCCGAGCTCCCGCATACGCTCCTGACATTTCGGGCACTCCTTCCAACGGTCTTTCGGTGCTTCGTCCCCGCCGATGTGGATGTACGGAGATGGAAAGATATCGATTACTTCCTCGAGAACATCCTGCAGAAACTCGAACGTCGATTCCTTTCCGGCGCAATAGAGGTCTTTCTGGTGCCCCTGGTTTCGTATCGGATTTCCGGTGCAACAAAGATTCGGCAGACTTCGTACGGCCGCATACGAGTGTCCCGGAATTTCGATCTCCGGAATGACCATTACGTTCCGCTCATTTGCATATCCCACGATCTCGGAAAGCTCTTTTTGGGTGTAGAATCCACGTCGCGATTGTTCCTGCTCGATGTACGCCCCCGTATCGGTGAGCTCCGGATGTGATTTGATTTCGATTCTCCAGCCGTGATCGTCGGTCAGATGAAGATGCAGTCTGTTCATTCCGAGACGCGGGAGCAGATCGATATATCGCTTCAGAAACCCGGTGCTCAAAAAATGGCGGCTGCAATCGAGCATGAGGCCTCGCCATTCGAAGAAAGGAGCGTCTTTTATCTCGAGACAGGGTAGCGCGAAGGCGTGCTCGGTCGCTTCCCGGACTCTCCCGGAAAGATGCCCGGCGATCCATTCGGCTCGATCCGACGACGAGTCATAAACAATTAGAGCCGGACCGGTTTGTTTCGATGCCGACAAAACGAATCGATTCGATTCATCGCCGGTTCCCGTTTGTGAAAGCGATTTGGGATAGGGAATCAATCCTTTGAGATGATTCAATGCCGTTCCTCCTTCCGGTATCAGATAGTCACTCCGGGTCGGGCTCGATCGATCTGGATATCACACCGATGTCGTTTCGATGCGTCCACCCGATAGATTTCCAGAATTCGATACCGGATTCGTTTTCGTTGAAAATAAAAATATGGGCCTTTCGTATTCTCTTTGCCCGAAGACTCTCGATACAGCTGTCGACAAGCATTTTTCCTATCCCGCGTTTTCGATAGCTCGGATGTACCGCCAGATGATGGATATATCCACGTCTTCCGTCGTGTCCTGAAAGAACGGCTCCGGCCGGCTCTCGGTCGACAAATGCGGCAAAGCTCAACCCCGGGTTTCGCTCGAGATAACTCGCTATCCCGTCCTTCGAGTCGCTATGTTCGTGTAACCCGATGTTTTCGGTCTTACTCCGCAGCGAGTGCACTTCCTCGTAGAGATCGATCGTCAACGGGCGGATATCGATATTAACTTCACTCATGGTATCTGATGTTGTGCTCGGTGAACCGGGCTGTCGAATCGTTGTGTCGTCTTGTACAGCTCGAATCGACCGTCACGACCCGTGTCTCCGACATAACGTACCTTGCCCGATTCCAACGCATTTCGTGCGGCCTCAGCGGCGCCGCCTGGAGCGAAAATCCAGTCGGGATCATTTGCATAGTTTATCTCGTGAAACTGCCACAAATCGATATGATCGGTTCGAAACCGGCGGAGACTGTCTTCGAGATTCTGCTCCGCCCCGAGACGGTCCCGAGCGCACACCTTCGTCATGAGGAACACCTTCTCTCGCCGGTCGTGTATCGCCTCTCCCATAAACGACTCGGACCGTCCTTCGTTATACTCCCAGGCATTGTCGAAAAACGTCAGACCGTGATCGATTGCACGATGCATTATCCGTACCGATTCCTTCAAGCTGAGATTTCCGCTTCCGATATGCCCGCCGCCGAGACACAGAATGGATACGTGCTCCCCGGTGTTTCCGAGCACCCGTTTCGGTACGGTATTCATCGTGTGTTCCTCCATCTCGAACAGCGTATCGTACTTACCGATGGACCTCAATCTCCGCCGCACGAGCGATACATAATCAAATATCGAGTTACGCTTCATCACATCACTCGCAAACTCCGACAGCCGATCATTACGCACGATCCGACGAAGCTCTCCATCGTCCGCCGCAGTAAGTGGCTTCTCCTCGAGCCACCGGATATACCGTTTGCGTGCATCTCTGAGCCGCGATGTATCGACTCCTGTCGCCCGATAGAGCTCGATCAGTCGTGCGTTCGATTCAGAGCGTAACCGCTTCGCCGTTTTCGGCGGAAGTGAATATTGCGTCGATCATCGCCGAGGACGCCCGGAGCTGATCCGCCGTGACGTTCGGTTCGGCATCTCCCCGGCATGCGGCGAGGACATTTTCATAGAGATCGTGTTTCCTGTCGGTCGGCTCGAATTGCGTCGGTTCGGAAAGATCGTCTCGCTTCAGGTACACGGTTCCGTTCACCATATCTGCGGTAATGCATCCTTCGGTTCCCATCACGTACCAGTGGGGGCCGCTCAATTGCGCCAGATTGGACGCTTCCAGATACGCGGTAACTCCACTATCGAAGCGCAACATGCACGAGAAGTGATCATCCACTTCTTTCGAGAACCGGATGCTTCGCACATCGGCGAACACCTGACGAAGCGGTGTGTCGACGAGTCTCAGGATCTGATCTCCACAGTGAGGAGCGTAGTCATACACCATTCCGCCGCCGTATTCACGTTGTATCCGCCACGTCGGATTGAAGCCGTCGATACCCCAGTTGGTCCA
>CAYLZA010000496.1:0-3356 GCA_964387575.1 uncultured Spirochaetales bacterium
TTGAGCTGTGGATGGATTCGAATCCGATCGAAGAGCGACTGCACGCCGTAGAGCCCCTTTATGTAGAGCACGGCGGCGAGAGCAGAACAGAATCCGAGTACGATATATATCGGAAATTCCGCCGACGATTGGAGCGTATAGACAGGTATCGGAAGCGTGGCCGCACCGCCGAGGACGAGCCCGGCGATATGCGTTGCAACGATTGAAGCCACTACGAGCGGCATGATCGTCATCAGACTGTATTCCGGAAGAATCAATTCAATGGCGAAAAACAAACCGCCTATCGGCGCGTTAAATGTCGCCGCAACGGAACCGGCGACCCCTGCGCCGACGAGAATTATCACTTCCCTCGGCGAAAGCTTGAACAACTGCGCCAGACTCGATCCGAATCCGGCGCCCACCTGAATAACCGGCCCCGCGGTACCCGCGGACCCCCCCGAGCCTATCGTCAACGCCGACGCGACGAGCTTTACTAAGCTGACAACAGGACGGATTTTCCCACCTTTTTCGACAACCGCGTACATTACTTCCGGGACTCCGTGGCCACGGGCCTCGGGCGCCAGACGCCGAGTGAGGATGCTCGCAACGGCGATTCCCATCACCGGAACCGCGATCACCGCCACACCCCACGGCGAGCTCAACGGCTCCTGCAAATCGAGACCAAATCCGATTACACCTTTGAACAACAAATTACTCACAAAGCCGATCAGATATCGAAATCCCACCGCCGCAACGGCGGCGCCTACTCCGACCGGTATTGCGTACGCAGACAAATAGAGAATTCGCAGATGAAATCTTCGGTTCGCCATAAAGCTCCTGTGTAGTCCTTTTTAGTTTCGGCACATTTCGTCTCGAGCTGCAAAAACGAACGGAATGAGAAAACTGCAAGTTCGTCGGTGGATCAGGAGCCTTTTTTTGACGCGGGAATATCGCGAAGTGCCTGGGATACTTCATGGACAAAATCATCCACGTCGAACGGTTTTCGGATAAAACGAACATCGGGATCGAGCATCCCCGGAGACGAAATCACATCAGCGTATCCCGACATAAAGAGAACCGCCATATACGGGCGCGTTTTCGGCAGTAAGGACGTGATATCCTCTGGAAGTCAGGATATTCTGTACCAATCTCCGTACTACAGGATTGTCCTCCGCAACAAGAATCGTTTCATCCCCCCTTGGTTCGTTTGCAGATTCGAGCCGTTTTCGCCTTGTTTCAGGTATTTTGTCGGTAGCGGGGAAATAGACATGAAAAGCAGTTCCCTTTCCGGGCTCGCTTTCCGCTTTGATATAACCATTGTGCTGGCGGACGATTCCATACACAACCGCCAACCCCAGACCGGTTCCACTTCCGGGTTCCTTGGTACTGAAGAATGGATCGAAGACGCGCTCGGTAGTTTCCCTATCCATACCGTGTCCGTCATCGATGACACTCAGGACGACACAATCACCGGAATCCATCGCGTTGTCTTCGTCTTCGGTACTATCGATAAAACCGTTGGCGGTTTTGATCAATACCGTTCCTCCCGCAGGCATCGCATCACGAGCGTTAACCGTAAGATTGAGTATGACCTGTTGCACCTGTGTAGGATCGGCATGAATGTACGCGAGATCCCGAGCAAGATCCGTAGACAAAAATATCCGTTCGCCCAGCAACCTGCGCAGCATCCGTTCGAGCTCATCCCGTTCGGCTTCAGCCTGTACTCTTTCCGAGATGTCACGAATAACTGCCGTTACAAACTTTCGGCGGTCGAATTGCCCGGTAGATAAGCTTATCTCCACCGGAACTTCACTATCTCCGTCGGCATCCTGCCGGTCATCTCTTCGGCGGAGGCACCGAACAGCTCTTCCGCAGCGGAGTTGAAGAGCGTTATTTTCCCTTCCTCATCGACCGCCAGTATTGCGTCCGCTCCCGAATCGATTACCGTGCGAAGACGCTTTTCGCTTCGACGTAGTTGTTGTTCCGCATGTGCCTTTTTTCGTTCCTGACGGATCGACGCAATCGAAAAATAGGTCACCACCAAAATGAGAATCGCCAACATTATGAGCAATACTTTCAAAAACCTGCGCGTAAACGAGGCGGCTGTTTCTTCTACATCGATCATGTATATGCCGGTTCCAACGATCCAATTCCACGGTCCGAAACCCATGACGTATGAAACCTTCTTTTCCAGACGTTCGCTTTGATCGTTCCATTGCCACGTATATTCGACGAATCCCGCGTCGTTTTCTTCGACGATATCCACCATCTCTACAAAGAGATGGTTTCCGTCGGGATCGGTAAACCCTGATAGATCGTGGTTTTCCAAATCCGTACGATAGGGATGCATAATCATTTCCGGCTTTTGGTTGATGATCCAGAAGCAGGAGCTATCATCGGGACCATATCGCAGCTCACGGATGCTCTTTATCGCTCTTTTTTGAGCGACTTCGATCGAAATCTCTCCGCTTTGGACTCGATTATTATAGTCGTGTAATAAATTCCATGCGGCCCGAGTCAGCTCGCGGGATGTTTTCATTCTGGAGACAAAAAGTACACTGCGGATTTCGGGGATCGCGACTGCGTAGGTTACGATAATGAAGAGCACCACCGACAGCACCGATACCAACCCGATCCGGATATTCGTTTTCGATACTGAGGAATCATGCTGCGAAAAACCGCGCTTCAAGAAATTCCGGTCCGATAGTTTCTTTCGCAACATTCGTGCCGTTAGAGACCATGCCTTCCCCGTCTGATTGATAGATGACTTCCTTTGCCCCAAATGTTTAACCGATATAGAAACTATATCCCGCCTATTGCTTATTTGCAACGGAAGCACTCGATGCCGGCGATTGAGGTTCGTATAACCACATTTGGAACCGTTAACTCGATGCAGCTCGATGCACGGCGACGTGACCAACGAAATCATATGTAGTATCCTGCGGTCATCTACGTTCTATTCGCGGACCGGTTGGTCCGGCACTACAGTGAGGCATGAGAATGCAGTTGAACGACACCGAAACGGCGCTCCCGCCGACCGGGCTCTTGTGTGATCTGCTGAGATGGCCGGAGGGTGTTACTATCTCAAATCCAATGCCACGTTTTAGCTGGATTGTAAACGACGCCGATTCGAACACGCATCAAACCGGATTTCAAGTTCTCGTTGCAACAACTCCCGACCTGCTTACACCCGAGGCTGCCGACATGTGGGATTCGGGGAAGAGCGATCCCGGCCGTAAATGGCAAGCCGATACGCGTTCACTTCACATACCGTATGAGGGGAAACCGCTCAGAGATAATTCAACCTACGTCTGGAAAGTAAGAACTTGGAGCTCGAAGAACGAAATCAGCCCCTGGTCGACGTATCAGGTTTTTCA
>CAYLZA010000497.1:0-3353 GCA_964387575.1 uncultured Spirochaetales bacterium
CTCGAAACAAAGGTCGGGGATGTTGAGGGAATGATGAACTTCTGCATTCCGTACATCACAATAGAACCGATTGTTTCCAAGCTATCGGCACAATATATGTATTCAACGGTCCGACGCGGTACGACGACTGAGAATATGCAGTTGCTCCGGGACCGGTTAAACACCGTGGAGATACCGGTTGTCGCGGAGATAGGAAATATGAATATAGCGGTGCGGGATGTTCTGTCGTTACAAAAGGGAGATCTTATACGGCTCCCCGATACCGGTTTGAACGATCAGATGGTGCTGCGCATCGGAAATGAGCGGAAGTTTTACTGTCGCCCGGGTACGATCGGTAACAAAATATCGGTGAAAATCACCGGTCAGATAGAAGACGTTGCCGCGGAAGAGTTTGAGGAACTTACGGCTGAAGGAGAAGAGTAATGAGTGACGGATCACTCTCCCAAGACGAAATAGACGCATTGCTGCAGGGAGGCGGGGGATTCGATTTCGGCGACGCTGAAGAGCAACCCTCGGCCGACGAAAGCGGTGGAGGAGGCCTGAGCGATCAGGAACAGGGCGCACTTGCCGCCGTGCTCAGGGGAATGACCGGGTCGCTGGAGTCCAATCTCTCGGGTCTCGTCGGTAGTGGCGTGTCCATCAGCGGACCTGAAATAGAAATCGTCTCGAACGGAAGCTTCGTTTCGTCGCTTCCCGGAGAGATCGTTCAGATACGCGTAGGATTTACCGGAGAAGCCGAAGGAGACCACTCCTTCATCTTTACGCCGGAAATCGCAACGTCTATTGCCGGACTCATGATGGGTCAGGAGGACGTAGAGCTCAACGACGCAGCGCTTTCCGCCCTCGAGGAAGCGGGTAATACGCTTGCCGGCGCCGAAGCTACGGCAATCTCGGAACAGGTCGGCGGTGACGTGGGAACCTCGACGAGTGAAAGCAGAAGCGCCGCGAATGAAGATGTGGAGGTTCCGTCAGGACCGTTTGTCAAAGCAAGTTACAAGGTAACGATTGAGGGTCAGACTCCCGCAGATCTTATCGAAGTGTTCGATATGAACGTCGTCAGACAGATTACCGGCGGTGGTGCAGCCGGTGCGCAACAAAAGCAGCAGCAACAACAGCAACAGCCGCAGCAAGCAGCTCCTTCAGGTGGACAGGCCCAGGGAGGCGGCGGAATGGATTTTGGCGGTCAACAGGGTTTTATGCAGCAAGGTCAGAATCTCGGTCAGGGCTTCGGACAGAATCAGCCCAACGTACAATCGGTACAGTTCCCGAGTCTCGGTCAGGGAAGTGGAGGTCAGGAGGAAGGTAATATCAGCCTTCTGATGGACGTGTACATGGAAATGACCGTCGAGCTCGGGAGGACAAAAAAGCTCATACGAGATATACTCGGCATGGGTGAAGGAACAATTATCGAGCTCGACAAGCTTGCGGGAGAACCGGTGGATATACTGGTCAATCACAAGCTCATTGCGAAGGGCGAGGTTGTGGTTATAGACGAAAATTTTGGAGTTCGCGTAACGGAAATCGTAGATCAGATGGACAGAGTACCGGAAATGTAAACGGCAATAACCTTTACTGGGGGGGGGGAAAGTGAAATTGCTCTTTATGGTCGTCGCCGCGGCGCTATTGTTCGTGCCGGGTGCGGCGGCGCAGGAATCTCGAGAAACACAGGAATCGCAACAAACACCCGATGAGGCTACGCTTCCGCTGGAAGGCGAAGAATCTCCGGAAGAAGATGCGGCACAGGTCAGCGTATTTTCGGTATGGGATTTCGTACGGATGGTGCTCATCCTCGGCGCGGTTATAGCGGCAATCTACGGCGTGTTTTATATACTCAAACGAAGCGGCAATCCGAAATTTCAGGAAAACAGACTCATACGCGTGCTCTCGTCGAAACCGATAGCCGGAAACCGGTCACTTCATCTGATAGAGGTCGGTAACCAGGTTTTTCTCGTCGGTGCAGCCGACAACAATCTATCGCTCGTGTCGGAAATAGACGATAAGGAAACGCTCGATGCAATACGACTGCAATCGGCGGAAGTCCGGGGAGAGGAAAAGCGCAATTTCCAGGCCGTGCTTTCACAGATGTTCGGCGGTACGCCGAAACAGCAGAAAAATAACGGCGATCCGGTTGGATTCCTGAGACAACAGAGACAAAGACTCAAACAATTGTAGGAGGTAAACGTGTCGTAGCGTTTCATTCTGGGAGGGGTGATGAAACAGAAATTAACCTTGATTGCATGCATTCTCGTCGTCGTGGCGATACTTCCCGTGGGAGCGCAGGAAGGACCCGAAGCTGCGGAAGGCGGAGAACCCGACGACGGTTTAGCAGTTCCGTTTATAGACATAGCGGTTCGTGAGCCGGCCAACAACCAGGAGGTCGCGCTTTCGATTCAACTACTTCTTCTACTCGCCGTTTTGACGCTTGCGCCTTCGATCGTGTTGCTTATGACATCGTTTTTGCGCATTGCCGTCGTTTTCGATTTTGTAAAACGTTCATTATCGTTGCAGCAGGTTCCCCCGACACAGGTGCTGATGGGGATTGCGCTGTTCCTCACGCTCTTTATTATGTGGCCTACGATCGCCGACGTGTACGAAGATGCGTTCAAACCGTTTTCGGAAGGATCGATAGGAATGGAGGAGATGTATGATGAGGCGATCGGGCCGCTGCGTCTTTTTATGTATCGACAGATGGACGGGGATCACGATTCCATAGCCTTGTTTATGAAGATGCGGGACCTCCCGAAAGCGCAGAACTTCTCGGAGGTGCCGACCTATGTTCTTATTCCGGCATTCGTGCTTCACGAGCTGACGGTGGCATTTAAAATTGGGATATTACTTTTCGTACCCTTTATCATAATCGATATGGTAGTTGCTTCGACACTCATGTCGATGGGTATGATCATGCTTCCCCCGATCATGATTTCGCTTCCGTTCAAGCTGATTCTCTTTGTCCTCGTTGACGGTTGGGGGCTTATCACAAACCAGCTTATTGCGAGTTTTCAATAGTTAGGAGGGTGTAGAAAGTGGAATTAGGTACAGCAGTTACGATAATCCGGAACGGCGTGCTCGAAGTGCTCATCCTCGCGGCTCCCGTTCTGCTCGTGGGTATGGGAGTCGGGCTCATTATTTCGGTGTTTCAGGCGACTACGTCGATCCAGGAACAGACACTTACCTTTATACCGAAAATCGCCGCGATTCTGATTTCTATATTTGCATTCGGTCCCTGGATGCTCTCGCATCTCACGCAGTTTACTATTCAGCTCATTCGGATGATTCCGGACGTGGCAGGATAGCTATGACCGATCGGATGTCAGGGCGGTAGGAAGTGGGATTTGATCAGCTGATCGAACACA
>CAYLZA010000498.1:0-3353 GCA_964387575.1 uncultured Spirochaetales bacterium
GACGGGGAGAGATAGTAATCGAAAGAAAGAAGCGGCCGACCGTTTTCGACGTAGTACGAGTACGAAGGTGCGTATCCGTTTGCAAATCCGATTGCATCAGGCATTCCGTCGTAGAACGCCCTTACCACTTCGGGAGTAAGATCGGAGTTTCCCTCGACGGTTGCACCCTCCGAGTAATCCATAAACTCGAACACGTTCAAATCGAGCGTCTCCATGAGCTGCCGCGATAATTCCACGCACTCCGGAAGATATTTTTCGGGGATGGCTTTCGGGTACATATATCCGGGTCCGCCGAGCGAACCGATGAAAAAATCGTTCGGTGTTGCCTCCGAGTAGAAAAACTCCATCATCGCGGGAGCAAGCCACGACCAGTTCATCGTAACTTCCCAGGCGTACGGGATCTCACCACGTCCCGGCCGGGTCCACGCACCGAGACCGAGACAATCGGTCTGAATACATGCGACATAGATTTTTCGCTCCGGAACACAGGATGCTCCCGGCTCGATGGTGTGGTTGTTTTTAAACCAAAAACCGGGAGATACGGGAACCTGGCTCGAAAAGCTCATATTCGGAAGCGTATGCAACCCCTCCACGCGAAGCGCATAGCTCGAGCAGAGCTTCACGTGATCACGCTCGAGATCCTTTTTGTACGAGTGCCAGCCGAAGACGAGCCCCATCGGTTTGATCCCGGACAGGAGCTTGTTCGCCATCTCGTACTCCTCGGTGTCTTCTTCGCGGGTCGAGAGATCGGTGAAAAAACAACGATTGTACACGCCCCAGTCAGCGACTCCCGGTTTGATCCGCCGTCCGTGCTCTCCGCCGAGCCACACGATGTACTCCTTATTGCACCGATCCCAGTAACGTTCATAGGCCCAGCTGAATATCTCGACATCGCTCTTGTCGTTGAGCTCACCCCGGAGATCGTATACCTCACGGAGACCCGCCGATTCGACGAGCGGGAGAAGATCCTCGGATACGACGACGGCGTCTTCTATTCCGGCAATCGTATACGCAACGAGAAGCGATGTACGGCAGTTTTTGTCCCACACCACATATCCCGATATGTCGTCTTTGAAAACCTCAAGCGCCTGCTCCGCACCGCTGAGCTTCCGGAACGTGTAGTTCCGCTGATCGGTCAGAAACGAAAGCACATGCGGGGTAAACCGGAAATCCCACGATTCGGGATACACGAAGTAGAGAGAAGGAGCTTTTCGGTTAGCAAGCCCCTGAAGCCCGATCAGCATCGCCTGTATATCGACCGATCCGTCGATGTTCCAGTCGTCATCGAGATACATCACATAGGCTTCCCGGCTTCCGGCAGGTTTGCAGACAAAACGAAGCGGGGAGGCGGTATTTCGCGTCGATCGTCTGATCGTATAGATAAGCTCTTCCCCCGAATCGGAAAGCGCATATCGATGCTCGATATTTATCTCGGTAAATCCTTGAGAATTGCGGATCTCGCCGGTTTCACGGACCAGGAGCTCCCGTCCGGTCTCGATCCATTCGCCGCGTATGACACGCTCGCTTCCGAGCGTGCGTGCCAGTCCCATAAAAATATTCGACGGAAACACCCGATTATCCACGGGCAGACGCGTCTCTTTTCCGTCGGTCGAAAGCTCGAGCCGCTCTTCGAAGTTTCGTTCACCTCCCCATTTCAGGGTTGCCACCACTTTCCGTTCATCCCCTTCAATAGATACGGCGAGACGATTAAACATATCGATATCGCTGCTTTTTACCTGAACCACGCTCCACTCTCCGAATATCGAAGAACGCAGATCATTCGCTTTCGTCGTCGACACTGCTTTTTGTGAATCGGATGTACTCATCACCCTCTCCTGCTGCTTCTTTCAGTGTATCGAATCAATGCTACTTTTTCCGGGACATTGTATACGATAGTAGATCGGAAAGCATACCTCGATAGCTTTCGGAATCCGTTTCGAGCTTCTCGATAAGCGCGCTCGCTTTTTGAGCGTATTCCGATACGATCTCTTCCACTCGATCCCGAACGCCGAGAGACTCTATGCGGTGGCGAATCAGATCGATTTCGTTTCTCCCGATCTCCGGATTGCCGAATATGGCGTCGAGACGTTCCCGAAGCTCGGTATCCGCCCGTAAATAGAGCTCGGTATAGTAGACGGTCTTTTTCCCCTCGCTGATGTCCGAACCGACCGGTTTACCGGTATCCGATGTTTCTCCGAAAAGACCGATCTCATCGTCCTTGATCTGGAAGAGAACTCCCATCTGTTCACCGATGCGTTCTACGTCGGTTACGAGTTTTTCCGAACCACCTGAAAGCACGACACCGAGGGACATCGGAAGCGAAAAAGTATACCGTCCCGTTTTGTACACGTACATGTTGAGCGTCGATTCGGTTTCAATATCCGCACCCGAACACTCCGATCCTCTATATACATCCGCCATCTGTGCCACCCCGACGAGCTCGAGCTCATGCGACGCCATCGAAACGAGGCGTTTTTTTGTTTCCTCATCGCCGTCGATTCCCGAAAGCAGCTCGAACGCGGCAAAGAAGGCTATGTCTCCTGCGCATATCCCGAGTGATTCCCCGAGATGATCTGCATCCGCCAGATTCCGGTTGTGGGCAAGCAGCGCATATTGATGAAAAATCGTATCACCGCCTCTGCGGAGGGTATCCCGGTCCATAATGTCGTCGTGAACCAGCAACGCACTTTGAAAAAGCTCCACCGCTGCGGCGACGGTATAGGCGGAATCGGGAACCGTGTCTTTGGCAAGTCCACATCCAAGACACACGAGTCCCCCTCTGATCATTTTTCCCGATACGACGAACTTCCTGAGCCTTCGTGCAACATCAACGCCGAGGGCGTGTATGGATTCGTACTCGAGCTCCCGTTGTTCGAGCGTTGTCTCGAGTATCTCTTTTATTCGCCCCCGCCACGCATCAAATTGCTCTACCATGCTGTGTCTCCATACACTGTAATACTCGAAACGTTATAAAGATGCAAGATCCACATTGTTTCTATAGCTTTTCATCACAATCTGTGTTATACTTACCGGAATCAGCTTTAGTTAACGGAGAGCTACGGACCGTGGCGGATTTCGCTACCAGATTACGCGAACTGAGAAAACACCGCAACTTGAGACAGATCGATCTCGCGCGTGAGCTCGGGGTGGCGCAGACGACCATCGCCAATTACGAGCAGCACAGCCGGTTTCCGGATGAAGGAACACTCGGTCGTATCGCGGAGTACTTCGATGTTTCGCTCGATTATCTGCTCGGAAGAGTCGACGTAAAGGTATCGCCTCGCATCATGCCGCATCATGTATCGGGCACATTCGAGCCTGAGCCGACGCAGGAAGCGGAGCGCTATTTGAGT
>CAYLZA010000499.1:0-3339 GCA_964387575.1 uncultured Spirochaetales bacterium
TCTATCGTGCGAGTCTGCGTATTCGTAAATTACGGTATATCCGAGAGAAACCGAACGTGGAGATCAAACTAAACCTGCGCATCCCGGAGAAAACCTCAAAAGCCATAAAAGCCGCCGGTCCCGAGGCACAAGCCGACGGTGTACTGACCCGGCGCTTACGGCCTCAATTGGAGGAAACGATCCGGGAGATGGTTCATGCCGAGTGGATCCGTCAGGCCGCCCAAACGCAGATCGTAAGCGAAATATTAAAGGCAGAATGGGAAATTATAAAGCGGCCTTCATAAATCACTCTTCTGCCCCGATACCGGCCGAGCGAAACTGATCAATACATGCTTGTTCATCGAGGGACTTGGAAACGAGAAAGCAGGACCGGCTTGTTTGGACGCACTAAACAAAAAAGCCCCCGAGACTTTCCGGGGGCCGCTGTATGGGTCAATTTCGAGTATTATTTACCGCTCAAAACGTCAAAGGCGTACTTGATGACTTCGGATGCCGCAGTCGGATAGTTGGAGTCAAAAGATCCAACATGAAGCCACCACCAGTGATTTGAATCGTTCTCTATTTCGTAAATAATTACCGTATCCTGACCGTTCGTGCCGGTATTCGCTTCGATAAGATCATTTCTTCTAGTAAACGTGTACGTAGAGTCTGAGGTAATCGCACCACTCACTATTTCCGCATTACCATTCGTTCCAGATTCACTCGTCCAAGACGGTTCCAACCACGTAACCGTAGAGCCGCTGGTATAATCCCAATACGAACCATACTTATAATCCCCGAACAGATCGTACATAAGCCCGTCTACCGCGCTGTCTATCGTAACGATTACCGTTCCAGCAAATGCGCTAAGGTCAAATGTTCCCGCGTCATTATCAGACATGACGATCGCATCGTATCCGGTTGGCGGGGAAGAAATTGAGCTCGATTGTTCGGTCACGCTGTAGTAGGAAGTAAGAGCCGATGTCGGTGAAAAAACGGTCGTCGTACCGTTTGCTACGGTATCAGAGTAGCTATACCAGTATACGGAGTTAATCGTTGTCGGAGCAAATGAAGCTCCTATATACCAATCATTGCTGTCGTCGGTATCCGTCGTTCCGTCACGAACAAGAGCCTCATCCAATGATGCATCCGGCGCAGCGATCGTACCGCCGGTTTCGCTCCATGTGTCCGGAGAAACCGGTAAGTCCGTCGACGTATTCCATCGTACGAAATCCAGGCCATACCCGTCTGATTCACGTACTATTGCAGCTGCACCACTGCTTCCCGTAGAACCCCACGGTATTGTTCCGCTGGTAGCGTTTATGCTTCCTTCCGGTCCCGTATATCCGCTTTCAACGACAATGACCGATTCACCTGAAGCAAGGAAATATGCCGGAAGAGGTAACGTTGTACCGCCGTCTATTGTCAAGCTGTATCCGGACAAATCAACGTGTGTGGATCCGGCATTTGTTAACTCCACCCAATCGGGATCACCGGTAAATGTTTTTGTTAGCAATAAATCGCCGGAGGTAGTACTTGCAGTAGCCGAAACGCCAATATTGAAATTATCTCCAACCGCACCGTCTTCACCCGCATAACCATAAACGCCGATAAAGTACAATCCTGAATAATCGGCCGTATGCGTAAAGGAGTCACCACCGGTTCCTGCGAAATAGTAGTCGATTCCGCTTGAGGTACCACTTCTCAACCCGGAAGGTTCGAACATGTAAATATCGAATTGTTCTGTTGATGTAATCGAGACCGTATAGTCGACACCTGCCGATGCATCGAACGCAAAGTACGTCATTCCCTGATAAGAGACACTTCCGGTAAGGTCGGAACCATTCATGGTGAGTGTTGAGTAGCTTGCCGGAAAAGTAACAACGCTTATCGATGTAGTTGGGCTTTCATTTATTGTAACGTTTGAGACTTCGCCCGTTGTGAGTAAATTCGAGCTTCCGTCCAACAGTTCAACGGTAACGGTACTATACGTTCCGACGGGTACGGAAAATGTATGATCCCACTGATACGGGAAATACGAGTTGTCCTGAGTAGACCCGTCCGTAAGAGATGCGGAAGCTACCTCAACTCCATCAAATATGATTTTTATCGCCGCCGTATCGGGATGAATCATCTTTGTAGATACATCGTTTTTTTCGTGGAGCAGCGAATAGTCAGGTACGATAAGACTGAGAGAAACCGTACCGTTTGGCTCGTCGATAGTATCCGAGGAATCCATATTTGGGTCGGTATTATTTGTTACGTCGGGCTGCATCGGATTCATACAACCGCTTAATGCAAGAGCTGTAATTGCGATAAGAAAAAATCCGAATCGTATTATCGATTTAGCTTCGTTCATTATGTTCCTCCTATTCAACCGTCACGTCGAGTGAACCGGTATCTTCCGAGACGGTAAGCTGATAATCACCAGTCGATGACGACGAATAACCTGTCACTTTGATAAAGTAGTAGCCGTCGGCATCAATTAAGGTTGATCCGGCTTCAATGAGAGAATACGTGCCGCTTCCACCATCGTCATTTGACGATAGTTCGGTCGTGCCGTTCGTATCATACAGATAGAGACGTGTATCTACAGTGCTTCCGGTTCCCGGATCGGCTGTTTCAATAGTATATGTTCTTCCTGCGTACGCGTAAAACTCAATCCAGTCTACATCGTTTTCGGGTATAATCGAATGTTGCTGAGTGTTTCCCACAGTTATCAACGACGCGTTCCAGTAGGCATCATCATCTTCGTATGAGTCCGGTGCAATCCCAACTTGCGTGACATCTATCGAATAATCCCCGGTTCCGCTGTTACTCAGTTCCTCGACTTTGAAGTAGTACGTCCCGGTATACGTAGCCGTGAACTCGATTCTCGAGTAGAGCCCACTCCCACCGTCGTCGTTGTTGTCTATCTCGACAACGCTCGAGTTATACAGCCAGAGCTCGGTATCCATGTCGTTTCCGTAGCCGGAGCTATAGGTTTGCACCTCATAAATCGTATTAATCGTTGCGTAGAACGAAAACCAGTCGGAGTCACCGGTCGGCGCTATCGTATGTTCCTGGGGGGAATCGAGACTAATCGACGTTGCGCTCGAGCTGCTGTCGTCGGGCTCCCACGAATCCGAAGTCGGTCCTTGCGGTGTAACCGTTCCAATCGAATACACCTCGATCGAGTAGCCGCCGGTTTCTCTGTCCTCGTATCCGCGGACCTCGAAATAATACGTACCGCTCGTATCCGCGGTGAACTCGACATACGAAAAAATTCCGTTGTTATCGTCGTTGTATCCGATCTCGTATATATTGGAATCGTATACCCAGAGCTCGGTATCGACGTCGTTTCCATATCCGGAGCCATAG
>CAYLZA010000500.1:0-3339 GCA_964387575.1 uncultured Spirochaetales bacterium
AACAGGGTTATGGTAGTGGGAAACCGTGCCAACGGTTCATAATGCGAATTCCTGTGGTCAGACCACCTGCACGTGTTCAGATTGTAATCCGGGCCCGAAGCATATAGAATTCATTACACTACACACCCGGAGGTTTTACGTGAGCGATCAACCTGGCATTGAATTTATGGCCGAAACACGCGCGAGTCGAATGGGCGTGACCGATCAACAAAGAGGCGAACCGGCGCCACCGGTCGTGGAAATCGACGCAGATGATGATGACGCTATCGAGCTTCCACCGCCGGAAGAGATCGATATCGAGCCGGTTGATTTTTATCGTTTGATAACCGATCGTCGGAGCTGTCGCGACTACAGCGATGTGGCCCTGTCGAAATCAGAGCTCTCATATCTGCTCTGGTGTACGCAGGGAGTAAAAAAACAGAACAAAAAAAATACGTTACGCACTGTGCCGTCGGCGGGTGCACGGCATGCGTTTGAAACTCTCGTGCTCCTCAAAAAGATAGACGGGGTTGAATCCGGTCTTTACGGCTATGCACCGCTCAAGCACCTACTCATCAAACGCGATTCTCCCGCCCGACTCGACGAGGCGATTACTCAGGCGTGTTATGGTCAGTCGTTTATCGCCTCGAGTGCGGCACTCTTTATTTGGGTGGCAATTCCGTATCGAATGACATGGCGTTACTCATCGCGCGGATATCGATATCTGCACCTCGATGCGGGCCATGTGTGCGAGAACTTGTATCTTGCCGCTGAAACCATTTCATGCGGTGCCTGCGCAGTCGGTGCGTACGACGACGATTCGCTGAATACGCTTCTCAGGCTCGACGGGGAATCGGCGTTCGTGATCTATCTCGGTGCGGTCGGAAAACGTTCGTAAAGCCGTGTCGGTAGTTGCCGAGTACCATTTGTCGTCCAGTGCCGGTGTATGCACAGCGGTGACCACGTGTACGGGCGCTTATGAGGGCGCAGTTTTTCTGAATCCGATCTCCACCGTGCAGTGGTTGATTCCCTCTTCGTCCTTTTTTACCTCTTTGAGACGTGCGATAGCCTCCTGATGCTCGTCGTCGAGCGCCCGTTGCAGGTTCCCGCCGAAATCACGTTCGATGTAGCCTATCTGTTCTCCCGATTTGCGTGAAATTCGCGTAGCTCCCTCATTCAGAACGAGCTCCTCTCCGGGCTCGCATTGTTCGAGCACCTGTTGGCGTGGTGTTCCATCTTCGTTTGTATCAGTAACTCCCGAAAGCTCTACGGTGTACCACTTCCTCGACGAGGCCACTTCCTCCATTTCTTCGCGTTTTTTTCGTGATTTGATGATCGCGATAGTAGTAATGATTGCTATAATTACTGCTGCTCCAATAAAATAAGGCATACCGTCCTCCGTGAACAATATAAAAAAGAATTTGCTCCCCGACCACTTGTGGCATTTTGACGCAGTCAATCGCCGCCCTGGAGCGACGTCTGGATACCTCTTGAGCTGGATGTTGTGGAATTGCAAATGCTACAAGTGGTCGGGTTAGCGATCTTCCGACAGCATTTGAAGCAGCCGCTTCGCGCCGTCCTCGATCGCGCGTCCGGCCGTATTGTAGCGAAAACCGACGAACACACCGAGACCGGAATGCAGGATGTCGTGCAGTATGTGCGTCAATAGTTTCAGATAGGCGTTACGATTTACACTTCCCGAAGGATCGCGGAGATAGAGTTTTTGCCAGCCCGATCGTTCGATGAGCTTATCCACTTGCCTGATCAGGACGGGATAGATGGTTTTCACCATATCGAAGTATCGTTTGTGGTAGACTTCGTTTTTCTGAACCAGATTTCGTATCAATAGTCGCCGATCACGAATCCGTTTGCCTTCATTCATTCGTGTCGGGATAGATTTCGCGACGAGCGCGCGCACCTTCGGCGAGTCCATGATCAGAAGGAAAGCGAAGTAACTGACGAGTATCCCCCCAAGATTCCTTGTAAACGAACCCTCGCCCCGGGAATTGATTGCTTCGATCAGATCGTTAATCGCTATTCGAGCGTTTTTTGCGTCCCGATTTCCGTCTCCGCTTCTCGAGAACAGCCGATTTCTGTCCGCGGCGGCTTCAGTAGCTTCCGCGATTGCCGAAACCGCGCGTCGTATCGGTTGTGCAAGCGGATGATCGAGATAGCGCCGTATAAAATCGGCAACCGCATTCCGTTTCTCTTCGTCGCTCGATGAAGCGATATCGTCAAAATCGAGATACGAAGACGCCGATTCGAGAATCGTGTCCACATCGAGATCCGAGCCGAGCTCCGGAGAATAGCGGCTCAAAAAGAATCTGAGCTCGTTTGCAAAATCGGCCGAATCGAATTTTCCACTATCGAGCTCGGCGATTATTACACGATGAACCATCTGAATCGTGTCGAGCAGTTTTCCCAACACCTGGATTTCAGCTGAAAGTGAGCTCTGTAGAAGGTTGAGTGACGGGTCGTCGGGTACCGTTGCGATGCTCTTGATTCTTTCCTTCACTTCCTCGTTTATTTTCAGCTCCTCGTCTACATATTGGTTATAATTGGCTATTACCTCGGTCGGTCTGAATCGGCCGGGAAGCACTTCTGCAAATCGATTATGCCAGAGCAGTATCATCAGATCCGGGCGAATTTCGAGCGCAACCCGGATATAGCCTCCGGCCGAAACGTGTGATGTCGGTTCCGGGTTCGTGACAATCAGAAGCACTCCGACATACGGGAGAAATGCGAGGTTTTCCTCGCGCCCTATCCCCGCGGGCATATCGCAGATCAGCACATCGTAGCTCGAGCTGAGTTGATGAATTGAATCCTTGAACAACCGGGATCTGACTTTTGAGCTTTCGCCTCTCGAGAGCTTTGGATGTGGAAACAGGAGATCGATCTTCGGAAACAGCGGGAGCGTGTAAGAATCCAACCTCCCGCTTCCCTGCGCGACTCGATCTCCGACACGATCCAAACGTTCCTGAGATACATCGAGAATCGTTGCGATATTCGAAAGCGGATCGAGATCAATCAATCCCACTCTGCGCCCGCTCTTTGCAGCTACAATTGCGAGATTAACTGCGGTCGTTGATTTCCCGACACCGCCTTTCCCCGAACCAACGGCGATAGTGCGACGACGGATACGCTGAAGCGAATCGGTGCTCATGCTTCGACAATACCCGAAGTGCGCCGGTTTTCAAAGAAGTCACGGCAGGTTCTCCACCCCAAGGATGCACAGATAACCGCATGGATAGCTCTTGATGACGTCGATGAAGACAACGGCTGTATGAGTATGGTCGCGGGAAAGCTTTCACTTCAGCTGAAGCCGCGTCCTTTGGGCGCGGTTTCCGTTTGCGGCTGTGC
>CAYLZA010000501.1:0-3331 GCA_964387575.1 uncultured Spirochaetales bacterium
GCGCGTTATTGAGCTTAAAACTGGATCAATTGCCGATGGTTCTCGGTATCGGGGCTTCGTTCGGCAGCGGTTATTTTTCCATCGGTCTGACCGGAGACTGGTGGCTCTGGTACACGAATCTTGGCTCGATTTTCGCGCTCTATATCGGCCCCGGTGCCTATATCGATCTCCGGATTGCCGAATCAGGCAGTAACTTCGGTATCGGAGCTCGCGTTCCGATAGGGCTTCAGGCGTGGGTTCTCGACCCGCTCGAAGTTTTCTTCGAGCTCGCCCCGACGTTCGGCATAAAAGGCGGAACGTTCCCTACATTCGGAATTCAGGGCGCGCTCGGATTCCGTTTCTGGTTCTGAAGAATCTCCTTTTGGTGCGCCCTCCCGGGCGCACCGCCGATCAACACATGCGTACACCCTCGGTGACCTTCCCCACCTCAAAAATAAAATCGATAGAGTATACGCCCGATCAAAAAAAAAACCGGAACGAGCAATCCGTTCCGGCCACATCTCCTAGGGGAGTCGAACCCCTGTTGCCGGGATGAAAACCCGGTGTCCTAACCACTAGACGAAGGAGACTCAGTGGGCATACGCTACCGAAATCGGTCTGTTGTGTCAATTATCCCTGCACCTAAAAGACGGTTTCCACCCGAAAAATCGAGCCATTTTCGAACAGTCAAATGCCGACTGATACTCCCCATGCCCTTCTTTGAACTTCGCATCGACGCCGAAAGTTTCGTCAACGGCCTGTTTGATCGGGCGATCAAGCCATGTTTCGGCAGCAGCTATCAGGAAAACCTCATGGCCTTCGTTTTTTCCCTCGAGAGCCAATCGGAAAGCGGATGCTACGTCCCGTACGTCGATGTAGCTCCAGAAGTTGGCGCTTCCCTTCGGATATGCTTTCCGCCTTTCCGGAAATCGAGCATAGTCTTCAGGGAGAATAATGTTGTTTACTCGTAAGCTGGCAATCGTCAATTGTTCATAACGGGCAACCATCGAGTCGGCAATAACCTCACCGATATACTTGCTTGTGGCGTATGCGTTCGGCGAAGGCACACGATCCTCTTCGTCGAACGGAAATTCGGCAGGAAGCTTATCGGTCGTCAGCCAACCGGTAGCCATTTCACTGCTTGCATAGACCAGCCTGGTGACCCCGGCATCTCCGGCTGCCTGCATTACGTTATACGTACTCATGACGTTGTTTTGAAAAATCCCGGGACGCGGGAATCCACTCGGTGACGGATTAGCCGCTATGTGACAGACCCCGTCGGGATTGAACTGAAAAAAAGCGTCATACACCTCTCCGGCGTCACTCAAGTCGAGTTGAATGAACGGTACATCCTGCGCGTCATCCGGACGAATTCGGTCGATATTGAGTACTTCATGTCCGGCTTTTGCAAGCTCTCCGACGGTGTAGCGACCGGCTTTTCCCGAGCCGCCTGTTACAATAACTTTCATAACTCTCTCCTTGTTGTTCCTAACATACACATTGTCGAAAAGAGAGAAAACTGATTATCATGTGAGAGTCGAGGTAGCAGACAGCTCTTACTACTATCACGTTCTATAAGCACCTTGAAAAACGTCAGGCTGCTCATAAGCCGTCGTCCCTTCCCGATTATCCAAATCGGTTCAGGCTCAGCCCCGCTTTCGAAAAAAACCTGTCAATCCCCGTCGCAATAAGCTCGGACATTCACTACGGAGCTGATGAAGCCACGGTTAACCCCACAATGGTATCGATGAGCGGGGAGCTTGAGCGCCGCCAACCCGAAATGGGCGATGAGCGTCACCAGCGATACGCGATTCGGTTCGGTTACTGCGTCTATTCGCTCGCGGCCCTGTTCGATCTCAGACAACATCGTTCGGGCCTCAGATTTGCCTTTGCCGGTCAGGTAGTAAAGCTCGCCGTCGCGGAAAATCCATCAATCGTCTCGAGCTCATCAAGCGTATCGACAGTATACCGCTCGGGCTTGTTTGCGTTTTGAGCATCGAATGTAAACGGATCGGTAACATTCCGACCCGCCTTGCCATAATCCGATAGTAATCTTTTATCTGCCCAAACGTGCGCGTTTGTTCCAGCAACAAGGAGGCGATAAACCAACTCTTCCCGTTTTCGCGTCTTGTGTGTTCTGGTTTTCGGCCGTCATCTTTCTGCCGTTAAATCTGTCGGAAACGATTCTAACTTCGGCTATCTGTGATCCCGTCGCATTCGTCGGCAAACCATTCACCGGCCGAGCGGAGAATTGTTTGCTTTGCTTCCCTGTTTTGTCTTCGAACCGGGATCAGGTCTTTGACATCGAATCCACACCGGGAGACGATTTTTTCGAGCTGGAGCAGACAGGCCGGCGCTCCACCTCCGCCTCCGCCGGCGACTGCTATTCCGAGCACTGGTTTGTTTGCGACTTTAGCTGTTGATGAATCGTTCATCGAAATCCGACGCAGCCTGTCGAGAAAGCCCCTCATGCTTTCGCTCAAATCGGAGAAATATACGGGAGTTGCAAATACCACGCCGTCGGCTTTGTTTAGTTGGTCGACAAGATCAGAAAAATCGTCATCGATGATGCACCGTCCTTCGCGTCGGCACAATCCCCAACCGTCTTCATCACACTGACGGCACCGTTCGATTGTCAATGTCGGGAGAAAACTCACCGAAGTGTTTACATTTCGCCTCTCTATACCGGTTTGCGCCGCGGCGATCGCGCGCGCTGTTTGTCCGTCCGGATTTCTGCTTCCGGAAATAAAAATGATATTCATACGTGTGATTATACCTTACATGGTCGTTTTTTTGTACTTGTAGACCAGCCGCTCCCCCTGACCGCGAATCGGGTAACTTCCGGCGAGCTCGAACCGAGGATTTTCGGGAAACGTCGTACTATCCGATGCTTCGATGATCGTGTCCGGAAGCTCCCGAACCACCTCCTGTGAAACGAGAAAGGGAGGATCCATGTTCTTTGTCAACGATTGAAGCCGTGCTGCTCCGTTCATCGCGTTACCGATGATATCGAACTGCCGTTTCGACGCGCCGCCGACTTCGAGAAACGAAACCTCACCAAAATCGATGCCGATGCCGATCCTTTTGATGTGCTCATCGCCCTCCTCGGTCCACTCATCGAGTAGTTCTTCCAATCTCGAGAGCATTGCCATCGCCGCATCAACTGCGCGTTTATTCGTTGCGTCCGTATCGAGCGGAAAACCGAATACTGCAACGATCTCATCGCCTACGTATTTGTTTATATACCCTCCGTATTCGGTGATGGTGTTTTCCATCACTCCGATGTAGCGCGAAATAACTTTCGTAACGCGATCCATTTTCGTCGTGAGAACAAACGATGTGAAATCACGAA
>CAYLZA010000502.1:0-3325 GCA_964387575.1 uncultured Spirochaetales bacterium
GACCGACGGCGTGGCCGAGTTCGCCGATCTGTCGATCGACCAGATCGACGAATGTGTCTACCTTTGAGCCGCGAAACCCTTTCGGGAGCTCGTAGTTTCTCGGGGGAACGATGAGTAACGGAACATGGAGCAAACATTCATAACAGGTCTCATTTTTGGCATAGAGCCCTTTTTCTCCCGTATAATCACCATGATCGGAGCTGATAATCACCCAGGTGTCGTCCAACAGCCCTGATTGATCCATCCGGTCGTAGATCCGGTTCATTGCGGCGTCACCGTACGCGATCATTCCGTAGTAGATCGCTATAAGACGGCGGATATCTTCTTCTGTAGCTTCGGAGCTCCCGCTTTCCTGTTGCACCGTTTTGCGCCATTGCGGAACCAGCTCCAAAGGCCCACGAGTTTCCGGGAGATCGATATCCTCCGGTCGTACCAGCTCCGCAAAGGCTTTCGGCGTGAAATACGGAACATGAGGCGTATGCAGTGCAACATGAAAGAAGAACGGATTACCGCCTGTTTCCGCTTTTTTTATTTCATCAATCATTCTATGGGCGCGTTCGGCCAATACAAACTCGAATCCTTCTTCCGGGGTGCAATCAATCTCTCCCGCGCTCCAGCCTATGTCGTTACGCCCGGAGGTTGCTTGTTTGTCGAAGGCTTTTGCCATCGGACCGGGTGATCTCATTGGAACCTGCTCATGCCAGCCCCGGCTCAGATTTCTGTTTTCCTCATAATGACCGATTACGCCGGTGTAGTATCCAGCGTCTTTGAGAAGCTCCGAGAGCTGGGGAAGGTTTTGCGGCGCCCTGTTCTGGTGACACGTTACCTGATGAACCAGCGGGTGGACGCCGGTAAATACGGACGTTCGCGAAGGCGTGCAGATGGAAGAGGTGGAGTAGGCATTGGAGAAAGCGATTCCCCGACGCGCCAAATTGTCGAGAAACGGCGAAGGGACGGTCGAGTTACCGAGGTAACTGGTTGCGGATGCTTTCTGCTGATCCATCATCATATAGAGGATATTGGCTTTCTTTGGCATCGTTTCAGGCTCCTTTGTCGTGCATTCATTATACATGTTTTCCCGTAATCCGTCGCGTCTTGCGTCTTATTGACGTGTATTACGGCAGCTACTACTATCGCACCGTTATGAGCAATACCAAGTCAACGTCGGACAAACGCCGTGACGGCAGAATTATGTCGACCGAGCTGTTCCTCCACGAATACTACAAGCATTTGAATCCCAATCTATCGTTTAATCCCGAATTTTCTGAGAACGAGCTTGCCGCTTGGCGAGGGCGAGTAATCGAAAAGCTCAGGGAGTTGATGCAGTTTTCGGAATTCGACGAATCCCAACCCGAGCCGAATATCGTGCACACGACGGAATATGAGGACTATACGCTGCACAAAGTCGAGGTTTTCCCCGAACCGTTTTCGGTCGTTCCGGTGCTGGTATTGATTCCGAAACGGAAGCAGAAGATGCCCGCAGTGTTGTGTATCGCCGGATCGAGCGGGACAAAGGAGATGCTTGCGGGAGAACCCGAGCTTACCGGTAAGCCGACCGCAAACAAGCATCCGGAACGGAATAAAATGGCCTGGCATTTCGCCAAGGCCGGATTCGTGTCGGTTGCGATGGAAAATCCCGGGGTAGGGGAGCTGAGAAATCCGAACGACGACGAACATGCCCGGTATCCTCAGACGAGAGACGCCTATTCGGCGCAGATGATGATGATGGGGCGTAATTATCCGGGATTAACCACATTCAACGGTCTGGCGATCCTCCGATGGCTGAAGTCGCTCAACGAGGTCGATACCGGGAAGATCGTCGTAAGCGGGCACTCACTCGGAACCGAGCCGGGGATGTTTATTACATTACTCGACGATGACGTGCAGGCGCTCGTATTCAACGATTTTGTCGGCGACAACCGCAAGCGGATTGTCGCACTCGATCCACAGGACTCGCCGCTCTACGGCACGAAAATGTGGCATTGTATCCCCGATTTTTTTCGGTGGTTCGCCTTTCCCGATATTCTCGCAGCGTGCGCTCCGAAACCGCTGATCATTACCGAGGGAGGTGTGGCCGACGATATCGAAAAAATACGGAAGGCCTATGACCGCGCCGGGATGCCGCAGAACCTCTCGGTTCATTTCTACGAGAAGTACAAAAACGCCGAGGATCGTCCGTACGACGGCGTACCGCTTCCCGAAGGTCTCTCACAGAACGAGTATCTTCGACGTGCAAACGTGGATGTGCCGAATCACTACTTCAAAGAGTATCTCGCAATTCCGTGGCTCAAAGAGGTGTTCAGCTTGTAACCGCGCCGGTGCTCGCCGAGGAAACCAGCTTCGCGTATTTGTACAACGCGCCGTGATCGTAATCGATTATCTTTGGCTCCCATCCGGATTTTCGACTGCTCAGCTCCTCGTCGCTTACATCGACCGAGAGTGTCCTGGTATTCGAGTCGATGGAGACTATATCGTCTTCGCGAACGAGTGCGAGCGGTCCACCGTCCTGCGCCTCCGGTGAAATGTGTCCGACCACCATACCGTGACTGCCGCCCGAAAACCTGCCGTCGGTTATGAGCGCAACGTTTTTCGATAAACCGCTTCCCGCTATCGCCGATGTGGGGCCGAGCATCTCCCTCATCCCCGGACCTCCCTTTGGTCCTTCGTATCGGATTACGATCACATCGCCTTGGTCGATACGTTTTGCGTTTATCGCCTCCATCGCATCTTCTTCCGAGTCGAATACGCGAGCAGGCCCCGAATGGACAACTTCCTGAAGACCGCACGTCTTGAGTACCGCGCCTTCCGGTGCGAGATTTCCTTTGAGAATAACGATCGGACCCGATGGTTTTACCGGCTCGTCGAAGGTGTGAACGACATTCTGCCGGTCGAGCGCGACCCGAACGTCTGCGAGATTCTCCGCAAGCGTTTTCCCGTTTACCGAGGGACAATCCGGGTGGAGCAGCCCTCGGTCGAGGAGCATCTTCATAACCATCTCTACGCCACCGGCATTGTAGAGATCGTCCATCACATATCTGCCTGCCGGTTTCATATCGCACAATATCGGTGTCGAGTCGGAGAACTCGTTGAAAACATCGATTTCGAGATCGATATCCGCCTCGCGGGCAATTGCGATGAGATGGAGCACCGCATTCGTGGAGCCACCCAAAGCCATGACGAGGCGGATTGCGTTTTCAAACGATTCGCGTGAGAGGAGGCTCCTGAGCGTCGTTCCGTTTTTGATCATTACATCGAGCGCTTCCGCGGTCTGTTCGAGCACCTCCTTCCTCTCTGGGGCGTCAGCCGGTACCGACGCATTTCCCGG
>CAYLZA010000503.1:0-3312 GCA_964387575.1 uncultured Spirochaetales bacterium
GGGTTATGGTAGTGGGAAACCGTGCCAACGGTTCATAATGCGAATTCCTGTCCTGCAGCGGAAATGTATTTACTAACGTTCCATTCTTGGATAGGTTATCGTTGTCGAAGAATTCTGAAAACCTCGATGAAATAATCTACCGAACAAGACACAAGGAGCAGAATATGCCTATTGCAGACTACGATATCTACTGCAAGATGCTGGAAAACGCCTACAAGAACAATTTCGCCTATCCGGCGATCAACTGTACCAGCATGATTACCATCAATGCCGCTATTCGCGGTTTCGCCGAGATGAAATCCGACGGAATCATCCAGTTTTCCTCGGGTGCCGGGAAGTTCGCCTCCGGGATCGGTGTAGCCGATGCAGTAGAGGGGAATATCGCACTCGCCGAATACGCGCATCGAATCGCGAATTGTTACGACATCAACGTGGCGCTTCACACCGATCACTGTCAGCCCGATAAGGTCGACAGTTTTCTCATTCCGCTCATCGAAGAGTCCGAGCGGCGAGTAGCCGACGGCAAACCTCCCCTGTTCTCGAGTCACATGATGGACGGATCGGCGGTTCCGCTTCAGGAAAATATGGATATTTCGGTCAAGCTGCTCGAACGGCTGACGAAAATCGGAATGCTGTTGGAAGTGGAAGCCGGAGTCGTCGGCGGAGAGGAAGAAGGAGCGGCAAGCTCCGAAGGAAGAACGCTCGAAGAGCTCTACACCACCCCGGAAGATATGGTGGAAGTGTATAAACGGTTGAGCGAGATTAAAGGAGGACGGTATATGTTCGCCGCCACATTCGGGAACGTCCATGGACACTATAAGCCGGGCACGGTAAAGCTCAGACCGGATATTCTCAAAAAAGGCCAGGATGCGATCAAGAAAGAGTTCGGCAATGACGCCTATTTCTGGCTGGTCTTTCACGGCGGATCGGGGTCGACCGAGGAGGAAATCCATGAGACGCTCAACTACGGTGTGGTCAAAATGAATGTCGATACGGATGCGCAATATGCATTCACCCGACCGATTGCCGATCATATGTTCAAGAACTACGACGGTGTAATGAAGATCGACGGCGAAGTAGGTAACAAGAAGGTGTACGATCCACGAAGCTACCTCAAAGCGGCCGAACAGAACATGACCGACCGCGTCAAACAGGCGGTGGAGCACCTGAAAGGAAGCGGAAAGAGCCTCAAGAGGGGATAATGCTATGACCTCCCGAGAACGGATGCTGACGGCGCTCAACAACGAACGTCCCGACCGGATGCCGTGCCAGGTTCACGGCTGGATGGACTATTATCTCGAGCACTACCTCGGCGGGATGGACTGGTGGCAGGCGTACGAGCATTTCGATATGGATTTCGCGATCTATGTCAGCCCAACGTACACATACGACGAGAAAGATCTTGCCGATTGGGAAGTCAAAACCATCGATCTCGGGAAAGATGAAAGCGGCAATCGATGCAACCGTATCGAGATTACCACCCCGAAGGGAATGCTTTCCAAAACGACGGCTGAAACAAATATCACGGTATACGATACCGAGTATCTGCTCAAAAGCCGGGAAGACTTCGAGATCTGGAACGAGTTCTACCCGGTACCGACCGGAATAGATTTCGGCGAAATCGAGAAGACAAAGGAGCGGTTGGGAGATCGGGGAATTATCCGGTCTCACCCGTTCAGTCCCGGTCAAGGAAGCCCGTGGCAGAGCTTCTGTACGCTTTACGGAACCGAGCATTCGATTATGCTCGGGATGGACGATCCGGAGTATCTGCATCACATCCTCGAATCGATCGTGCGGAAAACACTCCGGGTTACCGAGATGTGGAAGGGAATTCCTTCCGACATGGTGGAGACCGGCGGCGGCGCAGGCTCGAGCACCGTAATCAGTCCCGATTTCTACAGGGAGTTCGGTCTACCCTACGACATCAGACAGAACAAGCTTTTACACGAGGCGGGGCTCAAGGTGGTAAACCACTTCTGCGGCGGCATCATGCCGATGCTCGATGTGGCGACTGAAAACGGCGCCGACGGGCTCGAAACGATGACACCGGTGACTATGGGAGGAGACTGCAATCTTACCGAGGCATCGAGACGCGTCGGCGACAAGCTCTTCTTCATCGGCGGGTTCGATCAGAATCAGGGATTCGAGCATGGAACTCCTGAAGACGCGCGACGATTGGTCTTCGAGTGCTTCGAAGCCACCAAAGATCACGCCGGTTATATCTGCTGCCCGTCGGATCATTTTTTCGAAGGTGATCCGGAAAACGTCCGGGCGTTTGCCGACGCCTGCAAGGAGTGCGTCTACTAGCGGATGAGCGTTCAACTCAAAACATTTTTTCCCGAGAATGAGGAATGCCCGGTGGTTGAAGATCCGGAGGTGATAGCCGAAAGCTACACGCCGTACACCACCGACGAATCACGGCTCGACGGAACGCTCCCGAATCGGATCTTCTTTCCCGAAAATACCCGCCAACTCTCGACTGCTCTGAGGCGAATCGCCGAGCTCGGCGGTACGTGCACGATAGCCGGTGCACGTACCGGAATCGTCGGCGGCGCGGTATCAGCGGGAGATTCGCTCATAGTTCTCGAAAAAATGAAATCGCCGGCTCGACTCGCCGAAGAACAGACGGACACCGGTCCATGTGTTCGCGCGTCGGCGGGAACGACGCTCGATGAGCTTGCCGAATCGCTGGGCTCTCTCGACTTTTCGATGATAGAGGGGATCGATCCGGGCTCTAGATATTTCTACCCCGTCGATCCCACCGAAAGCACGGCCTCGGTGGGAGGGACCATCGCGACAAACGCAAGCGGAGCGCGGACGCTGGCCTTCGGCCCGACCCGAAACTGGGTGGAAGCACTCACGGCGGTTCTCGCCGACGGTTCGGTGATCGAGCTCACGCGTGGTGAGAAGATCGCGAATGACGGCATCTTTGAAATCGCCGACGACGAAGAAAGCCGGCGCCCTTCGGAAAGGCTCGAGATCTCCCCGGTGGCGATTCCGAAGACCAAACACAACGCCGGATACTATCTCGTCGAGCCGCTCGACGCAATCGATCTGTTTATCGGTTCCGAAGGGACTATCGGTATCGTCACCGAAGCAACCCTCAGGCTCGCGCCGGTCACACCGCTCAAGCTGGTGGTTACCCTCTTCGCACCATCGCAAATACCGATCAATCTCGTCTCCGATGTGCTCTCGCTCGAGCCGCGCGCACTCGAATACATGGATTCGAGATCGATTTCCATTCTCCGGGATGCAAAAAACCGGGAGCTCGACGGCGGTACGGTTCCTCCGCTACCCGACGACGCATCGGAG
>CAYLZA010000504.1:0-3311 GCA_964387575.1 uncultured Spirochaetales bacterium
AAGCGTAGGCGTCTGGTCGGTCGGAAACGAAAATGCCGATACCGATGATCGACTTCGATTCATGCAGTCCCTGGTACGGGTTGCGCACACGCTCGACGAATCCCGACCGGTTACCGCCGCGTGCCTCATAGACAAGAAAAACAAAAAGATCGACGACAGACTTGCCGCATTTCTGGACATAATAGGCATTAATGAATATTACGGTTGGTACCAACCCGAGGTATGCGAGTTGGAACAGGTGTTCGCAAACAGTGAAGTCGACAAACCGGTCATAATCAGCGAAATGGGGGCCGGGGCAAAAGCCGGCCACCACGGTACATCCGAGGAATTGTTCACCGAAGAGCATCAAGCGAGAATCTACGCCGAACAGCTGGATATAATCCGCTCGACTCCGTTCGTCCGAGGTATTACACCGTGGATTTTGTACGATTTTCGCAGCCCCCGGCGCACGAACGAATATCAGGATAATTATAATAGAAAAGGTCTTCTGTCCGAGGATCGTCGTATACGAAAGCGTGCATTCCACGTGCTGCAGGACTTCTATCGGCGATTGTAACCGCGTTTTTAACCAAATTTAAACTTGACAGATAATTGTCTCATGCTCTATAATCAGGTTCAGTTGAAACGATTCAACAAAAACGATAGGAGGAACTATGAAAGTACCACGATTATTAGGTATCGCGGTTTTGCTGACCTTTGTGGCGGCAAGCGGATTTGCAGGGGGCGCCGATGAAGCGGCTGCAACCGGTCCGGTCCAGATCGAGTTCTGGCAGGAGTGGGCGCCCGAGGGCGCACAGGGATTGGTGTTGCAAGCTCTGGCGGATGAGTTTAACGCCGAAAATGAGGGGGAGATCGAGATGACCCTCTCGTATATGGGCGGTAAGCGAAACGAGAAATACGCTGCAGCGCTGGCTGCGGGAGCACCGCCCGAGATAGCGTGGATTTCCGGCGCGGGTAGTGCTTATTACGACGCGGGACAGCTGGTCGATCTGGACCGGGTTTACGATGATGTCATTGATCGCGATGATATTTACTCGACGCTGCTCGAATACCAGTCCTACCTCGGAGAAGATATAACAATACCGTTTGAAAACTCCAATCTTTCCGTGTATTACAACAAACCCATGCTCGAAGAAAAAGGTATTCCGTTTCCGCCGGCGGAAATCGGCGAATACACGTGGAATGAGTTTATCGCCGACGCCAAGGCGTTTACTGACGTAGAAGCAGGCAAGTACGGATGGTATCCGAGATGGTCGTCTGCAGTGTATTTTTCAATTTTCTGGGAAGCCGGCGGCCATCTCTTCAGCGAAGATCGGAAGACGAATCTTCTGGTATCAGATCCTGAAATGCAGGAAAAAATGATCACAGCGCTGGAGATGCTGCACAGGATTCTATACGTCGATACAATCACCGCAAACGATGTCGGCGATCAGGGATTCGGCAATGGAGATATGCCGTTCCAGATCAGCGGTCCCTGGGACATGCCTCGAGTAACCAAGCCGCAGGGAATCTTCGAGAAAGACGAAATCGGAATTGCTCCGTTTCCGACACTGGACAAAACTGGTCAAACCAACACCTACTGGTATCAGAAAGCACTTGCGCTATTCAAGAAAGATACCGTACAGGAAGAGGCCGGGTTCGAGTTTATCAAATGGTTCTACAGTGCCCCCGTACACGCTCGCTGGTGTGCCGAAGCAAGCTATCTACCGGTTACAAAGAGCGCCGCCGCTCATCCGACGTGGACAAGCTTTGCGGAGGACAACCCGTGGGTAAACGTGTTTCTCGACCAAGTTGACATTATGAAACGGAGACCCGAAGGGATTCCGTCGGGAGATGTCAACAAGCTCAGAGACATCGTACGATTCCAGGAAGGAACTCCGCGCGAAGCTCTCGAAGTTTATCAGAAGGATGCTCAGGATCTGCTCGACGAATTCTGGGCAACCAGGTAGCAGTTATCTAACATTTTAAAAAAGTTGATCGAAGCGCGTGCGGCTCGCTTTGCGCGAGCCGCACGCGCACAATAATCGGGAAAAAGAGAGGTTGCCGTGAAAATACCTCCCGCAAAAGCATCACAGCTCAGATTGACCGGTAATACCGCGTTTACCGAAAGGATTTTTTCCTTCTTGCTCGGTAGAGATCGCTTAAATCGTAAGGACGCGCTGTGGGGTTACATAATGAGCGCTCCGTGGCTTATCGGGTTTCTCCTGCTTACGATCGGACCATTTGTCGTCGCGGCCGTCATGAGTTTCTACCGGTGGCCGGGATACGGTCCGTTCAAAGCCGTCGGAATCCACAACTATCAGTGGATATTCACCAAGGATCTACTCTTTCGTCAGTCTCTTTCGGTAACACTCTACTTCGTTTTTACAGCTGTTCCAACGAAAATCATAGTCGCTTTCATCGTTGCATCACTCCTTGCAAAAAAGATCTTCGGAGTAACGGTTATTCGATCGATGTACTATCTTCCTTCGGTGGTTACGGGTGTAGCAGTCGCATTCATGTGGTTATACATTCTCGAGCCGCAAAACGGTCCGGTAAACATCCTGCTTCAGGATGTATTTGGCGTAAAGCAACCGATAGGATGGCTGGCGTCGCCACGGTGGATCATGCCGTCGTTTATCATCATGGAGACATGGACCCTGGGAGCTGGAATGATCATCATCCTTGCCGGGCTCAAAGGGATCGATCAAACTCTATATGAATCGGCGTATATCGACGGAGCGAAAGCACATCACCGGTTGTGGCATATAACGCTGCCGATGGTTTCTCCGAGCCTCTTCTATGTCTTCGTCATGGGGTTTATTGCTGCATTCCAGAAGCTCACGATGCCGCTGGTGATTTTTGGGTCAAGTGATATAGATGTGGGCGGTCCGATGAACGCGGGGTTGTTCTATTCACTCTATTTATACAATAGGGCTTTCCAGGAGGGGAGGATGGGATATGCGTGTGCGCTTGCGTGGGTTCTGTTCGGCATCATCGTGGTCATCACCGCGATCAATTTTTCCGCCCTCGGCCGAAAAGTCTACTACGAAGGGTAACGGCAGTGCTTGAAGAAAATTTCATCGGAATGCTTCGCGGAACTACGCAGAAATGGTCGAAGCGGCGAATCGCTTCCTATTTGATACGACGAACACTGGTATACTTTTTTGCAGTCGGCGGCGCTTTGATGTTTGCACTTCCTTTGTTTCTCATGATCGGTACTTCACTCAAGGCACCGCACGAGCTCTACGTTCGACCTTTTCAATGGTTTCCCGAAACGCCCCAATGGAAGAACTACGTTGAAGCATGGACGGCGTTTCCATTTACCCGAT
>CAYLZA010000505.1:0-3308 GCA_964387575.1 uncultured Spirochaetales bacterium
GATGGTGCGAGCGGGCATCAGAAGGGCTTCGATCGAGAGATTCGGAGGCGTCGTAAAGAGCTTCCTCTACGAGGAGGGCGTCGCCGAAGAGGCGGCGCAGAACGGTACCACGAGGTCGGCCGTAGCCATGCGGCGAGCCGTGGATTTCATGGACGGAGGAATCGTCGCCATCGGCAACGCTCCGACCGCGCTGTTCGAACTCGTCTCGCTCATCGACGCCGGAAAGGCTCATCCGGCCCTCGTCGTCGGAACTCCCGTCGGCTTCGTGGGAGCCGCCGAATCGAAGGAGCTGTGCGAGACGCTATCTGTACCGTTTGTCACCAACCAAGGCAATCGGGGAGGAAGCCCGGTCGCCGCAGCAGCGGTCAACGCCATTCTCAAGCTGGTGACCGAGACATGAACGACGAACGGCTTCTGGACTCCCTCGGCCGCGTCGGTGACCTTAGGCGAGGCATCACTACCGGCAGTTGTGCACAAGCCGCCGCCAAGGGTGCCGCCGAGTTACTGCTTTCCGGGAGGCGACGCTCTACCGTCTCGATCACGCTTCCCGGCGGCACCGATGTCGAGGTGCCGATCGAGACATCGGTGCTTGCGTCGGTCGATGGGGAAAAGCGCGGCCGATGCACGATCCGAAAGGACGCCGGTGACGACGACGATGTGACCGACGGCGCGTTGATCTCCGCGGAAGTCGGATTCGCCGTCGGCCCGGGAGTCGCAATCCGTGGAGGGGTCGGCGTCGGTACGGTTACCAAACCCGGTTTGCCGGTACCTGTGGGAGAGCCCGCTATCAACCCGGTGCCGAGAAGAATGATCTGTCATGAGCTCGAGGCGATCGCGCCGGACGACCGCGGGTTTACGGTAACGCTGTCGGTCGCCGATGGCGAAGAGCTTGCGAAGAAGACCTGGAACCCGAGGGTCGGGGTGGTTGGCGGGATCTCGATCATCGGTACCTCCGGCATCGTCGAACCCAAGTCGAGTGCCGCGTTCAAGAGCTCGATCGCCATGGCGATCAAGGTTTCCGCAGCCCAACCCGAACGCCCGATCTATGTGACGCCCGGCTATCTGGGCGAGCGTGTACTGACGAACCGATTCGTGGTCGATATCGGTAGAATCGTCAAGGCCGGGGATCATATCGGGTTCGCACTCAAACACACCGCCGTGCAGCTGCAACACCACGATCGACCGAAACAGGCGGTGTTAATCGGTCACATCGGGAAGCTTGCCAAGGTCGCCGCCGGCATGTTCAACACGCACAGCAAGTACGGAGACGCGCGACTGGAAACGGTTGCGGCGGTAGCGGCTTCGGTGGGGGCCGACCGCGATACGGTAGTCGACATACTCAACCTCAAACTGGCCGAGGCGTCGGTCGCGCTCCTACGGAATCGCAATCTGGAGTCGACGTTCGACGCCTTGGCCGAACGAGTGTACGCGAGGTGCCTAGGACGAATCGAGACGGAGCTCGACCTTACCGTCGTGCTCTTATCACTGGAGGACGAGCTCCTCGGCTCCTTCCCTACTCCCCTCGACGAGTCCGGAGTTCCGACATGAGCGAAACGAACGGTGAGACCGGAACACTCTACGGCGTCGGGATAGGCCCCGGCGACCCTCAACTGGTTACGCTCGCCTCTGTCGACCTCATCAAGCGGTGCCCCCTCGTCCTCTGTCCCCGCGGAGCAAACGCGACTCGCTCGGTAGCGCGAGAGATCCTCGCATCACTCATACCGGCGGCGAGGAACCTCGAGGAGATCGAGTTCCCGATGACCAGAAACCGGCACAAACGGCGATCCGCATACCTCGAGGTCGCCGCGCGGTTTGCCGGACACCTGACCGGCGGAGAGGACATCGCGTTCGTGACGATCGGTGATCCCGGGATATACTCGACGTTCGTCTATTTCGCGGAGGCCCTCCGATCCCTGGTTCCCCGCTGTCGCGTCGAAACTCTACCCGGCGTGAGCGCAATCCAGTTCACAGCCTCCCGTCTGGGTATCTCGCTCGCCCAAGGCGACGAACGATTCGCGGTGGTGCCGCTTCCCGATCCGGTGGATGGCCTGGATTCGATGATCGCCGAGTTCGATACGGTCGTGATCATGAAGATCGGACGACGTTTTTCCGATCTCCACCGGTACATCACCGACCGCAACCTGCTCGCCGTCACGGGGTTGGTAGCACATGCCGGTCGCCCCGACGAAGTGATTCGGAAGCGTCTGGAGAGCGACGACGCGACGATCCCGGGCTACCTCGCTACGGTCGTGATACAGGGGCACCGGAACGGGAATAGAAGGAGCACAACATGAAGTTATATATCGTTGGCGCGGGACCGGGTGCACCGGATCTCATCACCGTGAGAGGTCGGAATCTGATCGCACGAGCGAGCATCGTCATCTATGCGGGCTCCCTCGTATCGCCGGAACACCTCGCGTGGGCGCCCCCGGAAGCGGAGCGATACGACTCCTCGTCGATGACGCTGGAAGAGGTGGTGGAGGTCTACGAACGGGAAAGCCGACGCGAGGGGGTTATCGTGCGACTACACACCGGCGATCCGTCGATCTACGGGGCGGTACAGGAGCAGATCGATTGGTGCGAAGCCCATGGAATACCGTTCGAAGTGGTTCCCGGCGTGAGCTCGGTTTCGGCGGCGGCGGCCACACTCAAGAGAGAGCTCACGCTGCCCGGCGTGACGCAGACCGTAATCCTCTCGAGGATCTCGGGAAGAACCCCGGTTCCCGAAGCGGAGGCGCTGAGCGAACTGGGCAAAATCGGCGCGAGTCTGTGCCTTTTTCTCTCGATCGGCGCGATCGATCGGGTCGTTGCGGAGTTGACTCCCGTATACGGTGAGGACACGCCCGTTGCGGTGGTATTTCGAGCCGGATGGAAGGACGAGACGGTGATCACCGGCACGCTCGACTCCATCGCGCAACGGGTCACCGAGGCCGGCATCACTCGTCAGGCGATCATCATCGTCGGACGCATCTTCGACGGCCACTACCAGCGGTCGAAGCTCTACGACGGCGGCTTTACCCACGGCTACCGAAAGAGAAGCCGGTGATGATGCCGAACCGCTCGGGAACCGAGTCGACCGCTCATCGGTGGTCGGATGCGGTCGATCACCCCGCACCGCGGGTCGGAATTGTCACGATCAACGCCGCGGGAGAGAAGACCGCCGAAGCCTTGATCCACGAGCTTTCGAACGCCCGAACGGAGCGACCCGGGTCTGAGGAGAAGCTTTCGGACTTGGTAGAGCGTATCTTCTGCCGGTACGACGGGCTGATCTTCTGTATGGCCGTCGGCATCGTCGTCCGGATCATCGC
>CAYLZA010000506.1:0-338 GCA_964387575.1 uncultured Spirochaetales bacterium
GAGATTCGGGTGGGCACGAGAAATCGGGGAGCGCACCGCACTCTATCGATGTGGGCATAGCACCGCACGAGCCGCGTCTGATCAAGAGGTAGAGAGCCGTCACGGAATTGTGGGTGACGGCTCTACCGTCGCTGAATTCGCCTGCGGACTCGCAGATGTTGCGCCGTCACTGAAACGACGTGTAAACGCGCGAGCTACTATATCGATTAACCGTCTACCGCACGTTTCTGGAATTTCTCCCAATCGAACGAGGGATCGGCGACGATGATGCTGAGTCTGTCGTCGGATTCTATCTGAGCATCAAACGCGGGACACGTATCGGGATCGTTGCCCTTCTT
>CAYLZA010000506.1:348-3301 GCA_964387575.1 uncultured Spirochaetales bacterium
GGCTCTCACATTGAGCTCTCTCGAGGCTTTGGACCAGGCAGTCTCGAGCTCGTACCAGGTCATTCCCGCGAATCGGCCGGGCTCAACGGTTTCGGGATTTGCCCCTTCCGTGTTCCGCAGAAGACGTTCGACGGCCTTGGCGGTTCCCGGGTCCTGGCATTCCTGAACGAGTGCGAAAATTTCCATGCTTTCGGAGATCACCGTCGCGCGAGTATCTTTGAACATCCACTCGTTACCCTGATCAACGAGCATACAGATGATACTCGCATCCCCCGTTTCACCGATAAACGCCTCGATTCTTCCGACGATCATCCGCGTCGACCCGTCGGATTCCTCAACTCCCGGCTGTTGAGGAAACACGACGACACTTTTGTTTTTCGCGATATTCGCCTGTTCGTACGTTTCGCGTTTGAGCGGGCTCCCTTTCACAAAATGCACATTCCCGAGCGCTTCGGCCGGCTTAGGAATCTCCTCCAGCCGCCCGTCGACGATACAGATCGGAACATCACGCTCGACACACCGAATTTCATCGACAAAACGAAGAAAGAGCGCATTGCCCGGATAGTTGAACACTACATAACCGTTTTTATGCGGATTGGCTTTCATTCCCGTTGCTCCTCGTAATTTTCGATAGCTCAAATATCCTCCGACATTCGCAATAAACGCACCGAGAACGCCGATTCCGGCGGTACCGAACACGGCCGACGCAATACGTCCCCCCAGAGTCACCGGAGGAAAATCACCGTAACCGACGGTGCTCCCGGTTTCCCACGCCATCCAGAGACTCACTTCCCACCCCGCATCCTCCGCGAACTTGAACGTCACTGCGTACGCCAGGAGGATGAGGAGCATGATTAAAACGGTAGTTATGAGATCTTTAACCGGTTTGTTTTTCGAAAGCCTGGTTCGGAGCGTTTTCGGAAGAAAAAGGAGAATCACGATATCGTCTCCACTTCATCGGGGCCGACCGTGCACCCAAGCATCGCCGTGACAAATCCTCCCTCTTCACACACCTGCCCCGCCTGATCCATCCAGGCTTCCTCGAAAACGAGAAGCAACGGATTCTGCGTTTGATCCCCGGTCTCGTATTCGGTAAGCATAACCGGCACGATACGATCTTCGTTTTCAATCGTTGCTTCGTATTTCGCGTACACCGGTTTGCCTTTCATCCTGAACTCCGGCGTTTTTATTTCTCCCATCTCTTCCACTGCAGGAGTTCCGGGATATTCGGCGAGCTCGAGATCTGCGGCGACAAAGTCGTCGGGATTCTCCGGCGGGAGAAAAAGCCAGGTCATGCCGTTGTCGATAATCTCCTCTCGGCTTCCGACGGCGTAACCATCCGGGACAAAATAGAACCTGAGCTCGAACGTTTCTCCGAGGTCGACGACGACGAAATAACAGATTATCTCCTCGCCGTCTTCGATTGCCTCGTATATGTGATACGTCGCGTAAACGGAGTCTCCTTCCGCACCCGCAATTTCCACAACCTTGTGCTCCCCTATCGTGTAGGTAGCACCGTCGTTACCGTATGCTTCGAGAGACTGGAAGTCCCTGAGCGTCAGATACGCACCTTCAGCCAGGTTCCTCCAGTACTCAGTCTCAAAACGATCTACCGAAGCCATAATTTCCGATCAGGCTACTCGGATCCGGCGCTCGAGCGACGCGCGGACCGGATAACGACCACGGCGAGTACAAATATTCCGAACAGGATCAGAGCGGTTCTAAACCAGTCACCACCATGGCTTACCAGCACCGGCGGCGAACCGTAGTAGTAATCGTGACTCCGCATATATCGATCCATCCATATCGAATCGGAATACATATCCCACAAGACATAGGTCCCGAGAGTAGGATGCATGTAACCGTATCCACCGATATCCGATCGGTATACAAGATTGACACTCTTTCCGCCGACGGTCGTCGATTCCGGGACATAATCGGGTCTCGAAGAGGGCCTACTGTTGAACTGATTATTGTATTGGCTCCCGTACTGAGACTTAAAGCTAGAAACCGCTTTGTCCCTCGATGAAAATGCGGTTCCATTTCGCTTCGCCGTATTGTAGAGCGATTTGTTCTGCTGATAGGTATTCCGGGAGCTCGTTCGCGAACCGCTCACCGTGCTCGCGGAGCGGGCACTCCCCGATGTCGAGCTTCCCCAGGCATTCGTGCTCGACGAAGATGAAGAGCTTCTGCCCCATGAGGAGCTTCTCGACGAGCTGCGGGAGCTGCTCGAGCTTCTGAACGAAGAAGACCTGCTGCGAGCCAGCAGATCTTCGGCTACAAAAACAAAAATTATCGATATAGCCAGAATACAAAGAGCTTTTGCATTGATTTTCATGACAGCCTCCTTACGAAACTATGGTCGATATGGTGGCGCTGAACAGCACCGCGAGACCGATATATCCGATTGCCACAACGGCCGCTGCGCCGACATTCGCCTGTTCGGCCACTTCATCCGACAACTTAGCTTTCGGTAGCACGATCAGATCGAAAACCGTTCTACTCAAAACAAGAAGTATGATACCCGCCAAAGCAAGAATTACCGTCGTCAGAATCTCCGGGCCAAGTTGGCTCGATGCACCGGTCAATGCGGTTTTTACGATAATTCCTACGGCAACGAAAAAACCGCCCATACCGATTCCAACCGCGGTATTGTCGTCATCCTCGATCTCCTTATGGACATCGTAGCTGGTGATCCACTGAAAGACCAATCCCGAAAGAATCAGCAACGCCTGACCGACCGCCCAATAGATAAGGATGTCTCTGAGCGAAGTGAGAAAATCGGGGCTTTCCCCGGACATCACACCGGCAAGGATGAATCCAGTTGCGACGAATGACCCGCCGAGAACGAATCCTGTTCCCGAATTCCTGTCCTGCACGATTTCCTTGGACGTTTTGAACTTGTAGAGAACCAGTTTGTCGTTGATAAGCATACCGAACCGTAGCAACAACA
>CAYLZA010000507.1:0-3300 GCA_964387575.1 uncultured Spirochaetales bacterium
GTAGCGCTGGTCATCTACTCGTTTCTGCCAATGACCCGCAACACCCTCGTAGCAATCAGGGCGGTCGACCCGGGGATGATTCGAGCCGCAAAGGGGATGGGAATGACCAACTGGCAGATCCTGCGGAAGGTCCGTCTCCCGCTTGCCATACCGATCATGATGGCCGGCATCCGAAATGCAGCGGTTCTCGGGATAGCAGTCACGACACTCGCATATCTAATCGGAGCCCGCGGGCTCGGGTATTTTATTTTCTCGGGTTTGAGCCGGTCTCGTCTGGATATGATGGTTATCGGCGCAGTAGCGGTGGCAATCCTCGGAATTGGGACAAACTACGGATTGCTCCTGCTCGAAGACGCAATTACCCCGCGTGGTCTCAAAATCGCACGTGAGTCGTAAAGGAGAAAGGTATGCCGATCGAAGTTGTTAATCTTACAAAAAAGTACGGTGATCTGGTCGCGGTCGATGATCTTACGATCACATTCGAGGATGAGAGCTTGAATGTACTGATTGGACCATCCGGGTGCGGAAAAACTACACTCCTGAAAACGCTGAATCGATTGCTGAATATAAGCTCCGGTGATATTCGGTACGACGGTGTCTCCATTCTCGATATCGATCCGATTCATCTGCGTAGAACTATCGGATACGTAATTCAGGAAATCGGGCTTTTTCCGCATATGACGATATACGAAAACATCGCCGTCGTGCCACGACTCCTCCGCTGGCAGGAAAACAGAATCAAGAACCGGGTCCAGGAGCTACTGGAGATGGTAAACCTCGATCCCGATGAGTATACCTACAAATACCCTGCACAACTCTCGGGTGGGCAACGTCAGCGTATCGGCGTAGCGCGGGGTCTTGCAGCCGATCCTCAATACCTTTTGATGGATGAGCCGTTTGGTGCAATCGACCCGATAAATCGTGAGATTCTGCAGGACAGCTTCCTCGAAATCCAGCGTGAAATAAAGAAAACGATTGTATTCGTAACGCATGATATCAGGGAAGCCGTTAAGCTCGGCGACAAAATCGCGATTCTCGACCGCGGCTCGCTGGTGCAGTACGACGAAACCATGAGTATTCTCAACGAGCCTGCTAACGAATTCGTCGAAGATCTGTTGGGATCGGACAGAGCGCTAAAAGGTCTCGAGCTGCTCCGGGTAGAGGATTCGTACGATACATCGTACTTTAATCTGGACGATACGACCTCCACTTCGGAAGCAGCTGCCGCGCTGGAGAATGAAAACCGTACATTCGGATTCGTAAAGGATGGACGTAATAAGCTCCTCGGATATGTCCTGCTCAAGGATCTGAAACGTGCCGACTCGGACAAGCCCTGCACCGATCATCTTCACTCGGCGCCTTCGGTAAAGGCGATGTCTACATTGATGGAAGCAATCTCGATGATGGTGACCAACGGTATAACCTCGGCTCCCGTCGTCGACTCCAAAGACCGACTCCTCGGGGTCGTACGCTTCCGTGATCTCTTCGCCCGGGTGAGCGACTTGGCCGACCAGGCCAGGGATTAGGAGGATGCTGTGAATTTGTTTTCATACATTATCGAAAACACCGGGAATGTGCTCGACAAGCTCGTTGAGCACATCTATCTCTTCGGTATCTCCTGGGTGCTCGCGGTTGTCATCGGCTTGGCGATAGCTATTGTCTCGACTCGACCGGGTCTCGAGAAAGTGGGACGGATAATTCTCTCGGTAACCGGAGCGGCCCAATCGGTTCCGAGCATAGCCGTAATCGCCGTTGTTTTTATATTTCTCGGTATCGGGGCACCTCCGGCAATCGTGGCGCTTTTCATCTACAGCTTGGTACCGGTCACATTCAACTCCGCATCGGGATTGCTCAGTGTTGATACTGCGATGAAACAGGCCGCTAAAGGTATGGGGATGACGAACTGGCTGATTCTCAGACGAGTCGAATTACCCGTCACGATCCCCGCAATAGCTTCGGGGGCACGAAGCGCCGCGACGATTAACATCGGTACGGCGACGATAGCGGCGGCAATCGGTGCCGGCGGTCTCGGGGAGATCATTCTTGTCGGGCTCAGGTTGATGGATCAAACGATGATCTTTGCAGGTGCGCTGCCTGCTGCAGTGCTCGCGATCGTGCTCGATACTGTTTTCGCCGGAGTCGAAAAAGGACTCACCTCTCCGGGACTCCAGATGGAAGACGAACCGACATAGCGCTATCTGCATCTCCAATACACCACACCGCACCCGGATCCGCTCCACTTAACCGACCGTAAGCGCGATTTCGAGAATAGGTTAGTCGCACGCCGGCAAATAAAACCATTTGCGACGCACTCAAAAATCTAGTATACTAAACAATATAAACGAGACCCGGTAGCCCTCAGTATCAATTCGGAAGGTGAACCGGGGAGAGAATAATACACTGTAGGAGGTGTGGAATGTTTAAAAGAGGTTTACTTATTCTAGTGCTTTTGGTGGCATCGGTCGGTTTTTTGACGGCTGAAGGTGGCGCCGAAAAAAAGTCCGTTACCGTTGGAGCTAAAAACTTCACCGAGCAGTACATCATGGGAGAGATGATCGTTGACCTGCTCGAGGCTAAAGGCGGCTTTTCCGTGAGGTACGATTCCGGTATGAGCTCGTCGGTAGTACGAAGCGCACTCGAAACCGAGCAGATTGATATGTACGCCGATTATACCGGCACCGCCTGGACCGTCTACCTGAATCATGAAGACGTTATCAGCGATCCGGTGGAGCTCTACGAAGCGGTCAAAGAGGAAGATCTCGAAAAGAACGGTATTGTTTGGCTCGACATGATTCCGGTCAATAACACCTACGCACTCGCCGTAAAGGAGGAGTTTGCAGCGGACAACGATTTGGAGACATTAGGTGATCTTGCGAATTTGATTAATCAGAATCCCGGAGATTACGAGTTCGCCATCGACTTCGAGTTTTTCAACCGCCCCGACGGATTCCCGGCAATGGCGGAAGCTTACGGCCTGAATTACCAGGAAAAAAATGTCTCGACCATGGAAATCGGTCTTACCTACGAAGCGATTGATCAGGGGGACGTCGACATAGCCATGGTTTTTGCCACCGACGGACGGCTCAAGAGATTCAATCTGACCGTCCTCGAAGACAACAAAAACTTCTTCCCTCCGTATAATCTCGTGGTCTGTGTAAACAAAGACGTGCTCGACCAGTATCCTGAAATCGAAGACGCCCTTGCCCCGCTCGCGGACGTACTGACTGCTGAGATAATGCAAAATCTCAACTATCAGGTAGACGCACAGCAACAAGAACCCGAGGACGTCGCAGAGACGTT
>CAYLZA010000508.1:0-707 GCA_964387575.1 uncultured Spirochaetales bacterium
CCGCACGAATACATCAACTCGAAAAGCGCCCGATCACGGATACCGAACGGTGTCGTCGTGTCGATCACCGACAGCAGATCGTCGACTTCTTCGGGCGTATACACCGAAGGCAACCGTCTGCCCAACCGCGGCGCATCAATCGATTTTACCGGATTTTCCGAACGATGCTCCTCGAGAACCAGATACGAGAAAAACGACGAAAGACTGCTCAGGATCTTCGCCACGGTTCGCAAATCGAGCCCGTCGGTTTGACGGCGAACGACATAATCGATAACATCCGCTCCGGTGCATGTCTCGGGCGTTATCTTTCCGTCGTTGCAGTAATCGAGAAACCCTCGGCACTCCTGGAGATATGTCCGAACCGTGAGCTCCGCTCGTCTCTGTTCCGCCCTCAGGAAATCCTCGAATCCCCGAAGGTAATCCGGCAACGACATATCATTGTGCCTTCTCGTCTCCGGGCTTTCGGTCGTCGCGCAGTACGGTCGGTATTCCCAGATCGGTCTCCTCGGTATTTCTCCCGATCAGATACTCGTGCGGGGTTCGTTTCACGATCCCTTCGCGCATCTTCAGCCAATCCTTGTACCGAATGATGTCTTCGCCCTCATCCTCTTCCTCGGGTTCTTCTACTTCAGGAGATGCTTCGCTGGTGAACCCCGTGGCGATAACGGTAACCTGAATCTGACCATCCATCTCTTCGTCGAGCGTGG
>CAYLZA010000508.1:717-3300 GCA_964387575.1 uncultured Spirochaetales bacterium
TCAACGCCTCCGAATCGGCGTTTGCCGTAATGATTTTAACGATTTCCTCGTATTCGGTAAGAGAGAAATCGGGACCGCCCGCAACATTGACGAGAATCCCCTTCGCACCCTCGATCCGGGCATCCTCGAGCAACGGGTTATTTATCGCATTGGTAGCGGCATCGACGGCGCGGTTGTCGCCGTTACCGAGCCCGATCCCCATCAACGCGTCGCCCCGACCTTTCATGATGGTACGTACATCGGCGAAATCGATGTTTATATCACCCGGCCGAGTAATGAGATCGGAGATTCCCTGAACTCCCTGACGCAGCACATCATCGGCAAGCAGAAACGCCTCTCGAATCGGCGTTTTTTTCTCGACGATCTTGAGTAGGTATTGATTGGGAATCGTTATGAGGGTATCTACGGAATCACGAAGCCTTCGAATCCCCTCTTCCGCCAACTGCTGCTTCCGCTTTCCTTCGAAATCGAACGGTTTGGTGACAACCGCGACGGTGAGAATTTCCATGTCCCGGGCGACCTGTGCTACGATCGGTGCAGCGCCGGTCCCGGTACCACCACCCATACCGGCGGTAATGAAGACCATATCAGCACCGCGGAGCGTATTTTCGATTTCTTCCTTGTCTTCTGCAGCGGCGTTTTCACCTACCTCGGGAACGCCGCCTGCTCCAAGACCTCCGGTAAGCTCCGAACCGAGCGGAAGCTTTACTTCCGCATTCGACAACTTCAATGCCTGCAGATCGGTGTTCGCAGCAACAAACTGCACATTTTTCAAACCGCTTGCGATCATCCTGTTGACGGCGTTACTGCCACCGCCGCCTACACCGATGACCTTGATCACCGTCGGATCGGCAAATCCATCTTCAACAACTTCAATACGCATAAACCCCTCCCAGTGGTTTTGGTACTCGATCAGATTAGAAAAATTCCTTCATCCATTCCTTCAGCTTACCGACAAATCCCTCGCCCTGCCGTCTCGGCATACCGGGACGCTGTTTCCTCTGTCGTCCTGCATTTTCGGCTGCATACAAAAGAAGCCCGACCGCCGTTGAATACGAGGGATTCTGATACTCCTTCGTCAGCCCACCCATCGCTTTCGGAAATCCGACGCGTACCGGTACTTCGAAAACTTCCTGCGCAAGCTCCGCACTCCCCGGGAGAAGCGCTCCCCCACCGGAAAGCACGACGCCACCGCCCAAGTGTCCTACAAGGCTTTTTTTGACCAGCTGATCCCGGACCATATCGAAAATCTCGGTCATTCTCGGCTGGATGATTAGACACATCTCCTTTCTTGGAATCGAAGCCGCCGGCCAACCGCCCACTCCCGGGATTACGACTTCCTCATCGCTTTCTACCAACGGCATATAGCAGCAACCGGCGTCTTTCTTGATTTTTTCCGCCGAATCGATCGGCGTTTTCAACATAATCGAAAGATCGCTCGTAACCTGGCTTCCGCCGATTGAAATAACATCGGTGTGATACGGAGCACCGTCGATATGGGCGAGCACGTTCGTCGTTCCGCCGCCGAGATCGACAAGTAGAACGCCGAGCTCTTTCTCATCCTCCGAGAGCACCGCTTCGGAAGATGCAAGCGACTCCAGAACGATATCCTGTACCCGGAATCCCGCCCGGTTTACACACTTGAGCAGATTTTCCGCCGAGGATACCGACCCGGTAATGATATGCACCTCCGCTTCGAGCCTCACCCCGATCATATCGAGCGGATCCCTGATTCCGCCCTGATCGTCGACGATAAACTCCTGCGGAATAACATGCAGTACTTCGCGATCCATCGGTATGACGATGGCTTTTGCCGCATCGATAACCCGCTTGAGATCCTCGTCGGTTATTTCCCTGTCCCGGCCCGAGACCGCCACGACACCACGGGAGTTGATTCCTTCAATATGGGCGCCGCCGATGCCGGTTACCACGCTCGAGATTTCACGACCGGACATCATTTCGGCAGCTTCCACCGCCTCGGCAACCGACTTGAGCGTTGCTTCGATGTTTATCACGACGCCTCGACGCATACCTTTCGAAACGCTGGTACCGAGCCCAATGATTTCGATCGCGCCGTGCTGGTTGTACTCGCCGACGGCGGCACACACCTTGGTCGTTCCTATATCGAGTCCGACCAGCAGATTATCAGCAGGCACCTCTCACTCCCCCTTCGCGCGCATGACGATTGGATCAGTGCGAAAGTCGATCTCGTCGACTTGTTTGTTTACCTTTTCTCGTTCGAAAACATCGAGAACCAAAACAATCCTCTTCATAAGATCCGCATCAATTCGGTCGTTGATGCGAATCCTGACCGGATAATCACGCGGAAACACTAATGCCTCGAATCCGGTTCGGTTCTTTGTAACGAATTTGATCTCGGATATCAAGCCGAACAAGGTAGCGGAGCTTTTCTTGAGCTCGTGAAGATCGGAAAGAAACCCGAGGAGCTCATCACTCACCGTGCGGCCAAGCTCGATTTTTCGGAATATCAGTCCCGAGAGAACCGGAAGATCGTAGTTATCGACACTGCGACCGATCTGAAAGACCACACCCTCCGAATCCAGCGCTACCGGTACGGTCTTC
>CAYLZA010000509.1:0-3294 GCA_964387575.1 uncultured Spirochaetales bacterium
TGCCGAAAGGAGAAAAGCAGCGTCTCCACTTCGCGAAATACGCTTTTTCGGTAGTGGCTGTTTTCCGGTCACCGAGAAGGACGGCGATCGAGGCCCTCGCTACCCGGCGTGCCGTTTCCCACCAAATAAAGGGTCTCCGCTTGGCATTATCCGGCTCGGATTCGATCCGGTGAACAAGCTCTTCCAGGTGTGAGAATTGCCCCGTTATACGGGCGATTTTTACGCCGGCACTCGGGAACATTCGTCCGGAAGGAGCTTCTTCTATCGTTTCGTCGACGGCACGAAAACATTTGTATCCCGCTTCGAAATTTCCGGTCTCGAACTCGACGAGTCCCAAGTTTATCATTGTGACCGTACGGCTGAATGTCGATGTGTCTTCGGGAGCCAATGTGAACACCTGATCCGAATGCTCACGGCAAGAAACCCAGTCGCCGGCCATGCCGTCCAGGGCTGCGCATTCGTAGTGCGCCCGCCAATGTAAGTATTGCGAGGCTGAATGTCGTGCGTTTCGCACCATCTCTTCGGACAGCCTACGGGCGCCTACAATATCGCCGGTAATTGCAAGTGGATAGCCATACCAATAGAGGAAGATATTTGCCGAATCACGGTCCTGCCATGTACGCGATTTTTCCACCACTCGAGCCCAAAGTTTCAAGCTTTCGTCGAAATCTCCTTCGTAGGCGAGGAGCATGGCCAGCCTCGAAAGACTCCACTTCTCCACAACTTCGTCACGCTCGCGTTTCGCAATATGCAGAGCGCGCTCCAGGCTATCACGGTCAAATGTCTCGGACAGCAATCGTCCTTCTTCAATCGTGTTCGGTTCTACAATGGCGAGTGCTTTCGACCGAAGATCCTGTGCCGGACCCAATGTGGCTGCGACATCAAGGCTTCCGGATCGAATTCGGTGATTTGCTCTCGTCAAGGCGACGTCGAGCGCACGTCGCTTGTCACCCGCCAGTAGATAGAGATCGAAAGCTCGTACAAGGCTTTGCTGATCCTCAAAGCGACCGGACTCGCGAAGTGCGAAAGCATGGAGATGCAGCAGCGACGCAAGGTCATTAGCGGCGACACTCCGCCGATCCGTGGTGTCGATCAGCTTTAGTGTTCTATCGAGCATCTTTACGGCTCGCTCGGGCGCGAATTCGGAGAGGGCTTCCTGAGCCGCAGCCCTGGAAAGTCGGACCAGACGCTTAGCGACGGTCCTGTTAACATGTGCGCTTCCGATCCCGGCGATCATATGCCGCAGGAGCTCGCCACGCCCCCCTGGAGCTCCGGCGCTTGTGTTTTTTTTCATGAGATCAGCGATACGAGCATGAAGCTCCATTCGTTTACTTACGGGAAGCTCATAGTAAAGCGCTTCCTGGAGCAGTATGTGTGCAAATTGCCACGCCCCGTTATCGAGCTTTTCCACGAATCCGGCATGGGCGGCTTCGTTCATGATCTCCCTTACATCGTCTATACTTCCGTGATCTAGTAAGCGTCTCAGCAACGAGATCTCGAAACGTCGCCCGATTACCGAGGCTACAGATAGAGCCTGAACACAGCTTGAAGAGAGATAGGAAATCCTACGGCCTACAAAGCCGCGGATTCCCGAAGACACTCGAGGTGCGGAGGCATTTGGACCGAGTGAGAGCATGTCGCGGACAATCTCGATCATAAAAAACGGATTGCCTTCGGATCTGGTGTAAATCTCTTCCACGACTGCGGCGGATCGATCACATTCGAGCGCATGTTCCATGTAGTGCATGACTTCAGAGTGGGAAAGACCTCCCAGTCTGATACGTCGGAACATAGGGAGTTTAGCCAGCTCACCGAGCGCTCTCGTCAGTGGGTGAACATGAGCTCGCGGCGATCGGCGGAGCCTGTCTCATTTTGACCGGTATATTCCTCGGACAGGTGCTCGCTCAGCTCGGGCACCAGTGTTGCCAGTTTTTGACCGCCTGCACCGGTCGGTGAGGGAATGGACGCTCCCGATGCGGTACGAGTGAACCGTGACAGCGCCTCCCGCCAGGGACCGTAGGAAGATGTCTCCTGGTTCTCGATGCAGGTACCGGTTAATACGGTGGTGCCTTGATCCCGCGCGCGGTCTGCGAACTCTTGTACGAGCCGTGTCTTCCCGATACCTGCCTCGCCGACAACCAGCGCGCAGCTGAAAATGCCGGTCAAAGACTTATCGAGGAGCGATGTGAGCTCCTCCGTTTCTGATTGACGTCCTACGAAAATCCCCAATCGATTCATTGCTGAAGCCACGCATATCCCTTCGAAATATCGATTGCCTGCACCAAACCGGTATCGAAACGCCCGGAAACTCGATTGTTAAATCGAAGATTATCTACATTATTAACTATACGACAAAATCGTGCGCACTGCCACAATACATAGTCAAAAATGCCTATGCTTTCGCGTCGTTGATGTCGGAAAAATGTGCATTTCTGACGATAGTACGGTGATTCTTCCTCGCTTATTCTGTAATCGAGCTCACACAATACTATTACGAAGGCGTTCCGTCGAAGCGCGAAATTGCCTTTGGGAGGTAAAAAATGACAGGAAGAGACATGTGTTCAAAGGCTTCAAGGCGATTCTTGTTCGTCGTGATTGGACTGGCAGTGCTTGCAGGAGGATGTGCAACCAACTCGGCATCGAATACGGACGAGTCATGTACGCCGGCCGGTACATGGCGCGGCGGTTCCGCTTATGATCCCGACGGAGACCCGTATGAAGACCTCGGGGTAAGGTACGTATGCTCGATAGTTCCGATCGGAAACGGCCGTTTTTCGGCAATCTGGGAAGGATCGTATGTTACACCGCCGGATTACGCACGTATGACGCAATATTGCGGCGAAATTGTGCGGAAAAGCGACGGCGGTTACGAAGGTATCGGGATGGCGTACTTCAACACCTCCTCGACCTTTCCTCCGGAGTCTCTGCCGGAGGTCTGGGTTATTCACGGAGATTTGGAAATGCCCGACTGCGACACGTTGAAGTTTACGTGGGATACTTTTGCCGCCTTCGACTGGCAATCAGAGCCCTTTGTCGATGACCCGCTTTTCGAGCCGGTCCCGACACCGATCATAGAAGTTTACAAGCGATTCAAAATGCCGGGTGATTGATCGGGGGGCGAGAGAGAACCCGGAGTTCCTGAACCGCGGCGCAGGCTCGTTCAGTCGGCGCCGTTTTTGTCGTAACGGAATAGAAGATTGATTAACCAGAGAATAACAAAAATGGTTCTCAATTTCCTCGAGATATGGTCAGGTTTGATATGAGGTTGAAACTATAGAGAGAAACGGAAATTAA
>CAYLZA010000510.1:0-3293 GCA_964387575.1 uncultured Spirochaetales bacterium
TCGCTGTCCCGGCGCGTCACATCTGGAATAGCTGTGTATTCAATTCGTTGGCTTGACACCGCTACACAACCTACTATGATTAATAGCAATTTCCCGGAGTCGGGATGTAATGAACAGCATACGAGAAAGTGAAAATGAAGGACCTCGAGCAAGCTTCGCCCACGGCATAACAAAAACCACGACCGGTATCAGAGGTTTGGACGATATCCTTCACGGGGGCTTACCCTCAGGCAGAGTCACGCTGGTCGCCGGAGGACCCGGGACCGGAAAAAGCATGCTCGGACTCGAGTTTCTCTATCGGAGCGCAGTAGAAGGTGATCCCGGGATTTTTCTGACGTTCGAGGAATCCGCGGAGTCGATCAGGGAGAACGTAGCATCGCTCGGCTGGGATTTCGCTGCACTCGAAGAATCCGGTAGATTACTTCTCGTCGATTGGGTGCCGGATCCGGGCATTGCCGTATCGGGGGATTTCAACCTGTCCGGGCTTCTATCAATCGTCGAAGGGAAAGCCCGAGATATGAAGACCGACCGAATCGTTATAGACGCCATCGATGTACTCATGCGTGTTTTCCACGATCCCGCTTTGATAGAGAAACAGCTCATAATGCTTCATACATGGCTTTCGAATCGCAGAATGACCTCCATAATGACGTCAAAGAGCCTCAAAGATTCGGATTCATCGTCTCAATATGGCTTTCTCGATTTCCTGGCGGATTGCGTCATATACCTGGATCAGCGAATCCGCGATCAGGTCAACACCAAACATATCCAAATCGTCAAATACCGTGGTTCGGGATACGGTAGTAACGAATATCCGTTTCTCATCACACCGAGCGGGATGTTTTTCGATCCTATCTCGGATATGGATCTCAATTATACTTTTTCCGGACGGCGGATATCGAGCGGAAACGATACTCTCGATGAAATTCTCGGAGGAGGATACCAGAAAGGCTCGTGTATCCTTATTTCGGGAGATACCGGGGCGGGAAAGACCTCTATAGCAACCACATTTGCAGCCGCCGCGTGTGAAAGAGGAGAGAAAGTACTTTATTTCACGTTCGAAGAATCACGTGACGGCCTGGTCTCCGCCGCAGGGAGTGTTGGAATCGACCTTCAACCGGCACTGGATAAAAACCTGCTATCGATTGTATCCTCGGTGCCTGAATCGATGGGTATCGAGGAGCATCTCTATTATAAAACGCAGACGATAGAGCAATTTCGTCCTGATCATATAACGGTTGATGCCATTTCCGCATGCAGACGCATCGCAGGAGAATCTACCTCGTTTGATTTTATCATGCGGCTCATTCATTTCTGCAGGAAGCGTGGAATAACGATACTATTAATCAACCAGGCCCGCGAGTCGAACGACGATCGGGAGATCAGCGGTATCGGAATATCTTCGATAATAGATACGGTGATGTGCCTCGGCTATCAGCGTGATGGAGATCGGGAAAAACGGGTTTTCCATATAAGGAAGTTTCGCGGATCGAAACACACAAACGGCTATCATGATTTTGCGCTTACAGATTCGGGGATACGACTGTGGATGTGATCTCACAATCGAGCTCGACCGATTTCTCCTACCATTTCCGGTTATTCGTTGCCGGCAACGAACGTCACTCCAGGACCGCCAGGATCAATCTGAGTAAATTATGCGAATCCTTTCTGAACGATCCCTATGAAATTGAACTCGTCGATGTGCTCGAATCATATGAAACCGCACTTGCACACAGTGTCTTTCTGACCCCGGTACTGATAATGGTCTCGCCTGAGCCGTCGATACGAATCTACGGTGATCTGAGCGATACCGAAAAAGTACTCGAGGCGCTCCGGCTCGAAGGGGACGAGTGACCGGTGATAAAAAACCCACGTATGAAGAGCCCGAGTCCCAATTGAAGGCAGCCGAAGGATAGGCTTCAGCGGTTCATGGTCGGCGCGAAGCGCTCGCAGGAAGCCCTGATTCGGCGGATGGGTGAGGAGCTCAAACCCGACGCCAAACGTGTACTCTACCTGATACAACAGACACTCCGGGTTGCACGATCACTTTCGGCGGAGCTTTCCCCGCCGGCACTCCAGAACGGCGATTTTTCGACGACCATCTCGGCGGGAGATTAAAGATAGAAAGCGTGCCGGGTAGGGGGGCGACCGCATTGATGTATTTGCCGCGTGCCTAATCAAGCCGGTTTGACCTTTTACCGCACAACCCATACGTTAAAAAGATCTATATTTCTCGTACCGGAGGTACACTATGGCGGGCGGGCCCGGATTTTCAGTTTTACTCAAGGCGATTACGTTTCTCCTCTTCGCTCAGTCGGGATTTGATCCGTCGGCGATGATCGATGTCGAAGTCGACGTGATAGAACGCTCGAAGTATGCCGGTTCATTCGCAGCCTTTCCTGCCGACGATTCCGGTGTTCGGATCGAAGCTGCAACACCGGAAGGATACGTACCGATCGGGACGATAGAGCTCACGAGAGACGATTTCGCAAAAGTCTCCTACCGGACTCCGCAGGGGCCGGACGGCACCTTTGCTCTGGATGAGGAAGTGCAAGCATTTCAGAGCTCGTTCGGGAGTCAGCTCGAGCCGATGGAAATCGAAACCGAGGGCGACACGTGGAGCATAGGCCGTGGCGCCGTTGCATGGATCCTGAGCTCCGGGACGATGGATCTTATATTCGTCATGCCGAAGGTCGGAGATAATAATTCCGACGACGGCGCCGGAGCGGCACGCTAATCAACCTCGAGCTTGTCAAACACCTCAGAGCCTTTTACATACGGGTTGTACTGCGAATAGTCCCACGCCGTATAATCAGAAGAATCGGTTTTCTCTATTTCCGCCCCGTTCTCAAGGCACGCAGTATGCTCTAAACGTAATATTCTGACTTCACGCGTCAAGCTTGGCAGCTCACTACGTTCACTTGAACACACGTCCCTCTCTCGATAATGTTGATGATCGTTATGATCCCCCGGAATGGTCGCAACATCCTCGAACATCACGAGATCGAAGCGATAGAGTTCGAAGAAAGTGCTACACTGGAGTGCGACTGCACAAAGGAGAATGAATAACTATGCCAAGAATCAAAACAATCGGTCCCGACGAAGCATCGGGCAAATTGAAAGCGGTTTATGAAGATCTGCAATCTTCACGCGGAAAGATCGCCGGTGTCCATACGATCCAGAGTCTCAATCCCGAATCGATCGTAGCCCATATGGAGCTCTACATGACGGTCATGTTCGGTTCCTCTCCTCTTTCACGGGCCGACAGGGAGATGATGGCCGTCATCGTATCC
>CAYLZA010000511.1:0-3288 GCA_964387575.1 uncultured Spirochaetales bacterium
AAGAAGGAAATCCCAAACCGTTTTTCGAGAAATTCGGTTTCAAGGAATCCCGGGAAACGACGTCGGATCATCTGGTACTGAGGCTGGATCTCAACGACGCCTGAGATCAAGTCTGTGTAGCAAGAGCGGCGCCGGTAATCGATGTGTGGACGGCTGCATGTAGAGCTGCCGGGAGCATCTACTAATCTTCAGAAAGAAGTACTTCGTCGCTTTCAAATGTACGGTGACGGATTGCGTGAAACTTCTCCACGAGTTTTTCCACCGTCAGATTTCGCTTCTCTTCACCTTCAACGTCGAGGATGATCTCTCCTTTATCCATCATCAGTAACCTGTTGCCGTACTGAATCGCCTGGCTCATATTGTGTGTGATCATCATAGTCGTCAGCCGGTATTCGTTGATAAAGCGCGTGGTCAGATCGAGGACGATTTGCGCATTCTTCGGATCGAGCGCGGCGGTATGCTCATCGAGAAGTATCAGCTCCGGTTCCGAAAGCACCATCGTGAGCAAGGTAAGTGCCTGCCGTTGGCCCCCCGAGAGAAGCCCCACATTATCCTTCATCCGGGTCTCGAGACCCATCTGAAGTGGTACGAGCTGGCTACGAAAATACTCCCGCATCTTTTTATTCAGGCTGATTTTCAATCCCTTGAAGCCTTTATTGTAGGTAATCATCATGTTGTCTTCGAGGGACATATTCGAGGCGGTACCGAGAAGCGGATCCTGGAAAATCCGCCCGATATACCGGGCCCGTTTGTACTCGGGCTCTTTGGTGACATCACGATCGTTGATGAAAACCTTACCTTCGGTAGCCTGCATCGTACCGGTGACGACGTTGAACAACGTGGTTTTGCCCGCGCCGTTGCTCCCGATAATCGTGATATAGTCACCTTCCTTTACGGTGAGATTGATATTCAACAGCGCCGGGTTTTCGTTCGGTGTTCCCGGCTGAAAAACTTTTGACAAGTTTTCGAGCCGAATCATGAATTCACCTCGCCGTCGCCGGCCGGAGCGGCTTTCGGGCCTGCCCCTCGTGAAGCGACTGCAGCGGCACCGGAGGTCGCGGTCTTTCCAGAACCGCCCGCGGTTCCTCCGGCGGCAACGCCGCCGCCTGCTCCGCTCCATCGCTTCTGCTTTCTGAGCTGAGTAACAACGAGTGAGAGAATAATCAAAAGACCGGTAATGAGCTTGAGATCGTTCGGCGTGAGATTGATATAGTAGCCGTAGTAGCGCCCGAGATACATCAAACCGCGAAACAGAATCGATCCGAAAATCACCCTGAGCGTGAGTAGTCCGATTCTGTTGGTTCTGAGAAGGAATTCCCCGATCATCACCGACGCAAGCCCGGCGATGATGATTCCCTGACCGAGATTCACATCGGCGAATCCCTGATACTGGGCGACAAACGCACCCGAAAGCGCGACCATTCCGTTCGAGAGTCCGACGCCGATCAGCTTGAGATACTCGGGATTGACCCCCTGCGTAATCACCATCTGTTGATTGTTTCCCATCGCACCGATCGTGATACCCAGATCGGTCCGAAAGAACAAATCGAGCAGAAACTTCGCAACGAGCGCAACGATCGCGAAAAAGATCAACAGCGTCCACGCGCTCGATAGAGAGCCTTCGGTCAACGCCCTGACCTGTGTCAGCACCGTCTCCTGTCTGATAAGCGGAAGATTCGCCCTGTTTCCGAGAACGCGGATATTGATCGACCAGAGCATCGTCATTGTCAGGATACCGGCAAGCAGGTTCGGAACATGAAGCTTGTTATGAATCGTGGCGGTGATACATCCGGCAACTACGCCGCCGGCGAATGCAACGAGCAACGAAAGCCACGGGCTGACGCCGTTTGTAATCAGTATTGCGGCGATCGCGGCACCGAGCGGAAACGAGCCGTCCACGGTAAGGTCCGGAAAATCAAGAATCCGAAAGGTAATAAACACACCCATCGCCATCGAGCTGTAGATGAGTCCTTCGACGAAAATTCCTTCAATCACGATTCATTGTCCCTTGCGATATGAGCTCGTGCGGTTCAAACAGGCGACCTACCGGGTCGCCGCACAATCAGGTACGGCGCGGATACACCACGCCGTACCTGATTACTGCTTCCGTTCTACTTTTTTCTGAGCGTTCCGTTTTCGACGATCTGATCCGCCTGTTCTATCGCGTCGTCGGAAAGGTCGAGACCGAGCTCTTCGGCAACATCGAGATTGAGATGAAGCACGAGGTCTTCCGCATCGGTGAGGAACTGAACCGGAATCGATCCCGGATTTTCCCCTTCGATTATTCGTTTCAACAACCGTCCGGTAGCGCGTCCCATCGTGTAGTAATCAAATCCGTATGCGGCAAGCACATCGTAGTCCTCGGCCGAGCTCGGATCGGCGGTAACAACCGGAATCCCTTTCGACGCTGCCACATCGGTCACCGAGCTGAGAGCGGAAACGACCGTATTGTCGGTACTTACGTAGATCGCATCCACCTTGTCCGCAATCGCCTGGGTTGCCTGTCGGACCTCGGCGGAGTTGGTAACCGTGGAGGTTATGAAATCGATTCCGAGCTCATTGCACACCTCTTCGGCCATATTCGCCAGGGTTACGGCGTTTGCCTCACCACTTGCATAAACATGCCCGATCCGATCGACACCACCGAGATCTACCATCATCTCGATCTGCTCGCGAACCGGTGTCATATCCGAGTACCCGGTAACATTGCTCGACGGTTCATTATCCAGATCCGTCACGAGGCCTGAATCAACAGGATCGGTGACGGCGGTGAATACCACCGCGATTTCCGTCAGTGCCTGCACGAGTGCCTGTGAGGTCGGAGTCGCAATACCGACCGCCGCATTGACACGATCCGCCTTGAACTTGCTTGCTATCGATGCCGCAGCGTTCATATCCCCATTTGCATTTTGCAGATCGTAGGTTATCCCGCCGTAGCCGAGCTCTTCGAGCTCATCCTGAATCCCCCGCTCGACCGCATCGAGCGCCGGGTGTGCAACGATCTTCGAGATCCCTATCCGTACGTTTTCTTCCTCGACGCCTGAACCGAACAGGAACGCCGCCGAAAGCAATAATGTCAGAATTGCTGCTGTCTTTTTCACAAGAACCTCCTCTGTTAGTCTTGTTTCTATAGATAGTAATGTTCTTGAGTCTATGGCAAACAATCACCTGTGTAAAGACAGCTCGTTTTTGCGTATATTGTGCATGCGAGGCAGGAATTCGCATTATGAACAGTTGGCACGGTTTCCCACTACCATAACCCTGTTTTTGGTGCCGTTCCTCATCGGT
>CAYLZA010000512.1:0-3286 GCA_964387575.1 uncultured Spirochaetales bacterium
GAGCACGAGCAACGCCTGAAGCATCAGGAGCCAGGGGAACTCAAACGAACGTTCGGTAAACTCCTGTTCTCTGATTATCGGGATGACCACGTCCATCGCATTCGGATCCCCGGAGCCGGTCGGGGGAATCGCCGTTGCGGTTGTTTCTATATCGACCCAGCCGTACTCGGGCATATACACCTGCACCCACGAGTGCCGATGAGAGGTCGTCACCAGAAAAAGCTCCGAGAAAGGGATATCGTTGAGCGGCTTGATGCTCTGCCTGAGCACCGCGAGACCTCGTTGATGTGCGGGGGTCTGGAGCGAGCTCGATGCGAGGTATCCCGTGACGACCCGAGTAGGTATACCGGCCATACGACCGAGAATCGCCGTTGCGTTGGAAAACTCGGTGCAGTCGCCGTCTCTGGTGTTAAAAAGGAAATCCGTGATATGTGCAACGGATACATCATCGCCAGAGAATCCGATATTGTATTGAAAATCCGAAAAATTCTTCAGTATCGCATCGAGCTTTTCATAATAGCCCTGCTGATTTTCGAAAACCCGGTCCGCGTAAGACCGCAGCTCGTCCGCAATATCCGGAGGAAGCTCGATTTCGAGATACTTCTCGAGCTCATCGCGTTGCGTTTCGGTCAGGCTCGGCACACGACGCCACTGTCGCTCGGAGGTTGCAGACATCAGCGAAGTGACTGTATAGGTATAGTTGAACGGATGATACCGTCTGTTGAGCACCGTCGGTTCGATTGCCTCCGGATCGTAGGGAAGTACCCGTTCGGGAATCGATGAAAGAACGAATACATCTTGTTCGCTGCGAAGCCGGTCGTAGTTCTGATCGGGATTTCGCCATGTTTCGAGCAGACGGCGATATGTCAGGTCGTTGAGCGGTTGATCCGTGCTTGTCCGAAAACCGCGTTCCGAATCGAAGTTCGCAAAATACTCCTCGGCGAGATACACCGGATCGGCTTCGGAGGACACGACCATCACAGCCCGTTGCTTGGCTTCACCTTCACCCTGACCTGAGCCTTCTCCTTCGCTTCTTCCGCTGTTCCATTGTTCGGAAGGAATCCCCTCCAGGCGGTTTCCGCCGCCTTCTCCTTCCCGCATCCCTGATTGGCCCTCACCTTCTTCTCCGGGGTTATTGCCGCTGGAGTTGCCGTTTCGAAGCGCATCGAGCATTTCATCGGAGAGCAGATTTCCTCCTTCGATTCCCTCTCCGTACTGATCGAGGTTGGTTACATCGGGCTCGGGGGGATTCTTCAGGGAGTTGAGCACAACCGAATGAGAGACGAAATCGGTTGGAAGGAGCAGGGCAACGATAATGCCCACCACCGCAGCGGTTGTTGCGAAAATACCTACTTCCCTGAGGGTACGCTTTCTGATTCCCTCCTGGTATGTAGCGAAGTAGAGTACGAATGCGTGGAGAAGAATCGCACCGATCGAAATGGCGAGGATCGTCTGCGTTATACCCGAGCTCGTCTGTGCGATCGTTTCGGAAGCTCTCGAAAAACCGAGCATTCGAACATAGAGCAACGCGAGAAAACCGAGCTCGAAGATGCCGAGATACCGGCCGATGCCCCGGGTTTTGAATACCGTCACCGTAAGTATAAACGCCGCCGCTTGTACGCCGGCGAAGAGTAGTGCCGTTCTGCCGATTCCGGAAACGGCAACGAGCGAAACCGCGCATATCGCCGCCGCAAGTATCAGCCAGGTTCGCAATTTGAGCCTCGGCGGTGACAGGAAAAACGCCAGATGCAGCTGGAGTGGAACGAACACGAACCAGAGCCACCGCGTCGTTGCATCGTAAGAAACTACGATCGCCGGATGAAATACCGGGAGCAGGATCGCGGTCAGATAGAGTCCAAAACGTATATAGAAAAGAATCGTATAACGGGGATTATGCAAAACGCACCTCCACGGGTTCGTCGTCTATGGAAAGCTCACCGCGCTCACCGAGTGCGGGATTTTTCCCGTTGGGAAAACCGGTAACAAGCCATCGTCCACCTATCATAAGGTCATCGATATCCGAAAAGAGCTTGCAACGGTATCGTTTCTCAGGATCGTCATTTTTTTCCGGGAACCGTGCTCGATAGAGATTTACCTGTCCCGGCGGAAGCGTGGCGAGGAACTCACCAATTCCGGTATCACAGGAGGTTGTGAATACATATGCGCCGATTCCCGGTTCGGGTGCTTCCCCGCCGGTCGGCTCGTATCGTCTGAAGCGAATCGATGCGACTTCCTCCGCGAACTGTTCGATATCATCCTCGTCTTTGAGCTCGGTTTTGCCCGTTCCGATAAAAATCTGGAACTGATAGCTCGGATTGTTGGCGTGAACCGTTCTGATGAAATACATGAGCATACTCTTGCATCGGTCGAGCAATGCGACAGCCTTCAGATTATCCGAGGGTAGTGAGTTATACGGCCTGAAGTATATCGTAATGAGTTGCGTCTTTTCCTGAGTCATCGGAGAGATTCGCGTATAGAGCTCTTTGAATCGGCTCGAAGCCTTCCAGTTGATGTCGCGTTGTCGATCACCGGGAATGTATTCCCTCATAAAATAGCGCTCTATCTCAGAGCTTCTCATCCGGCTTTTGCTTTCTTCCCCCGTTTGTGCTTCTACAATTGTTGAATCACGATCGGTAACGAACGCCGGGAGAGCGGGGGTAATCTTTTCTTCCTCGACTCCTATCGGCGCCCGGCTGAATCCGAACACATCCTTTATGAGCAGCATACCGCGAATATCCACTGCTCCCGAAAGCGGGGCGTACAGCGGTGCGTCACGAATGCTCTCTCCCTGACTCGATATCTCGCGTCTGAATAACAGCGTTGCGTTTTCACCTACCTTGATTTTCCCGTTCAGTCGAAGATGAACCCGAAAAAACGGAAGTGACTTATAATCGTGGTTTCGAAACGATACGATGTTTTTTCGTTGCCTCGTTACGAGCGGTGCGGTCAGCTCCCACTCGATACGGCTCGATGCGGCTCGGCGTGCTTCGAGCCGCGACACTATCGCCACAACAATCAGCACCGCGAGTCCGAGCGTCGCCAGGAGGAACGAATAGGCGTTCCCGGTAGCGAATCCGGTTCCGATAAGATAAATCGAACCACCGAGCACGACGTAACCGGTGATTGTAAACGGCGAGTAACGTTTCAGGTATTCCCGAAATGTATTCATGTATTTTTCGGTCAGCGTTTCGGCTCAACGGGAACGTTTTTGAGAACCGAATTGATGACGTCCTCTGCAGGCATCTCCGGATCACGCATAATGAGCCTGTGTGTAACGGCGTTGTGA
>CAYLZA010000513.1:0-3282 GCA_964387575.1 uncultured Spirochaetales bacterium
ACCGCCACTTCTTCCGGCTGCCGTTCGGGCGCAGCTTCCGGTTCTACATCATCTTCCGGCGGTTCCGCGGGTGTCGGCTCCGGCGCTTCGGACTCGGGTTCGGTGTCGGGGGCTTCCGCTGCTCCGCCGGGCTCAGCTTCGGCTTCTTCCGCCGGTGGTTCCGGCTCGATTGTGTCCGTATCGTCGGTCGCCGGCTCCGTCGAGCCGATATCTATGTTGAGATGAACCGTGACGGTACCTTCGGCGACGGTCAGCTCGTCTTTATCGAGCATGCCGGACGGCTCGACCGGAGCGGATTCGACCACGGCCGCACTCGGCGCCTCCGCGGCGCCAGAATCGCCTTCCTCCGCCGCAACCGCGGTATCCGGAGCGCCTGTCGCCTCCGCCCCGGCCGTGGCTGGACCGGGTCTTTCCGCTTCCGCCTCGGCCGTCGCGGGAACTGGTGTATCGGATTCCGCGGTTTCGGTCCGTTCCGGCACGACCACGAGGCGTCGTCCCGAGATCGTTTCTACGGTGGCCTCATCTGTATTGCCGGCTACATCGGAATATTCAATCGAAAACGTGATCGGGCCGGTAGGATCGTCCGGGCGGACCGTATAGAGTGCGCGGTATCGCGAGTCACCGACTTCAGCAATCGAGTGTGCGGGACGCCCGAATACCGAAATGAGCGGAGGAGAAGAGAGCGATTCACTTGCCTCGAGCTCGATCCATACCGATTCACCGCTTCGGGTTTCGAGAGCATCGGTTCCCGCGTCCGAGGGCCGGATAACAGCTCCGTCGGTACCGATTCTTCCGACCACGATCTGAATGATTTCCGGCGGCGTGTCATCAAGGTACACGGCGCTTCGATCGGTTGTCGTGTTGACGACGCTCGCAGCGTCCCCGCCTTTGTCTACCACTTTGATCGAATGTGAGACGAATCCGCCGTATCTCGACGGTTCAAAAACGTCTGCTTCGCCCCGGTCGGTCACGGAGGCCGGCCGGTCGGTGCTAATTAACGCTTGGTCGTCGGCAAGCGGCGGTTGATCGGCGGCGATCGCCGACGTCGCTTGTTCGTCACGGTCGGTGTCGAGTGCCGGTTGGGCGTCGTTACGCTCGGTTTGCGCGACTCGTTCGAATTGCTCCGCGGGGCGCTCGGGGCGCTCCGGGGCAGCTGTTTCTGGAATACGTAAGCGGGCTTGATACCGCTTTTCCCCGGTCAAAACCACCGAGTCCGCAGGAAAACCGGCGATGTGTACGATCGGTAGTTCGGCAAGATCATCACTTACGGTGAACTCGAGCACGATCGTGTCGTCGGCTGCTGCGAGCTCGGGATGCTTCGAATTATCGGTCGAAATAGAAACCATCCGTATAATGAGCGATTCGTTACTGAATACCACCGAGCTTCCGTCGGTCGTATCGTTTTTTATTTCGAGCGGATCACGGCCTTCTCTCGGAATCGTTACTGCGAAGTCAACCGGGCCTTCGGTGTCGTCCACGCCGAACGCGCGGGATGCGGTATAACTCGATACGTCGGTTTGCTCGACAGCTACAGAACGCCCGGCGATAATAGCAGAAGGAGTCGCTTCCGGCGTTCCCGCTACCGAAAAGTCTATGGCAACGATATCGTCGGGACCAGCAGTTTCGGGCGATCCGGGACGATTCGAATAAATCGATATCGATTCGGCTGAGAGCTCCGCTGTGTCCTCCGGCGCTCCGCCGGTAGTTTGTTGCTCTTGCGATTGCCGGTCGGTCGATTGATCGGCCGTGTCGGCGATTTCTTGCGATCTTCGGATCGATACAGATGAACCGTCGCTCGTGCGAGAGTATTCCGACAATACGCTTCCGTTCCGAGCAAATATGCGTATAGTAAAGTTCGCGGAGCCGGTCGAATCGCTCGAGTGTATTGCGCGTGCAGCTTCGTAGGTCAAATCGTCAATCTGTTCCACGCTGTCCGCGATCGATCCGGCGATTTCTACCTCGGGCGTCTGAGAAACCGGTCGACTCAGGGTGAATCGAAGAACGATGCTGTCTCCTGGACGCGCGATTCGTTCGTTGGTATTGGTGGATTCGATGACGATCGGTTCGGCTTTGGGAATCTGCTTGTCTCTTCGAACAATAACGAATATCAAACTTGCGAGGCCGAGTGCTACGACGAGCACAATCGAGATCGTTATATTGCGAAATGATCTTTTCTTACGATTCACGACGGATACCTCCTACGTGCCGTTTTTTCGGGCGCGTATCATCCGAATCGGGTGTATAAGTCGGACATCAGGTAGTCCCCGGAGATTTGGCGAGATAGGAGTACGTAGCTGCGAGCTCCGGGTCTTTCGATTCGACATAGGCGAAAAGCTCAGCCGCGGTGTCGTAATTCTCGAGCCCGTAGTAAGCCCGGGATATACCGATTACGATTTTGAGATGAAGCGTCGTATCCTTTCTTCCCCGTTCGATGAGTCCCTCTTCCGCAGCCGAGAATATCTCGACTGCGTCTATATATCGCTCCTGCAGGAGATACACGTTACCGAGATTGACCTGAGGGCTCGTATAGTTGCGATCAAGCGATAGTGATCGTTTGAACGCCGTCTCGGCCTGTGAGTACTTTTCCAACTGGGCGGCGATAATTCCGAGATTGTTGAATGCGCGTTTGCTGTTCTGTTCGCTCGCATCATCGGCAAAACTGTCGACGACGCGCTGAACGAGACGTTGCTTGGAATCGTTGAACAACTCGACGATACGATTTTCATCGCCGTACTGGAGCCCGAGATCCTTTTCCAGTAGACCGACCGGCCGGTATTCCTGCTGTGCTTGCTGCGTTATAAAGAAACCACGTTTGCCGGTATCGTTGTTGTATTTGTTCCATTCCTCGGCGCCTCTTCTCCAGGCCGCGAGGAAATCGTCGGATCCGAGCATGGTAATCTCGACAGGGATCCATATCTGACCGTTTACGGTGAGTACCATGTCGCTTTCAGGATGAACGAGCGGCTGCCGGTCAGCGGAGAGCTCGGTATTAAAAACCGAATAGATATGACCGGGAGTCGTAATGAATCCAGTCTGGATACCGACGGACTCCAACAATGAATTAAACAATACCGTAAGATCGTCGCAGTCACCGGTTGTCCGGCTCAAGGTAGTTCTTGGAAGATTGACTACATCGATGACCTGGGGATTCTCCTGTACGTCGGTAAACGCCGAAGTCGGATCTACTTTATATTGGCAACCGATCCCCTTAATTTCCATAAGCCCCGCATAAATTTGCATAGCGTTTTGGAGCTTGCTGCTCAGCCCCGCGTTGACATCGTT
>CAYLZA010000514.1:0-3281 GCA_964387575.1 uncultured Spirochaetales bacterium
GGCTGTGCGGATACGAGTGTACGATACCGATGCGGATACGCTTGTTCGTTATTTCGAAACGATAGACGACGCAAAAGCCCCGAAACCGCTCGGCACTATACCGAGACTCGGGATCGGGGTCAGGATGAGTGATACCGCATGGCCCGGTGTGTGGCGTTCAATGGAACAAACCGGCTACCGGGCAAACGCCATCCAAAACTCGCTCAGAGAGCTCAATCTCCTCGAAGATCTTCTGTCGGGCAAAAAACCACGTGAAAACTATCTGTTCAGCTTTGGGCGTATCGAGGAGGGGCATACCGGAAGCACATTCGAGGGGTTGTGGACCGCAGGGGTGTTGTCGGCGCTGCAAAATCGATTCACTCCGAGTTACGGGGCTGATGCAGACCACATTCAAATAAAGAGAGACGATATCGAGCTCAACCGGGTCGAAGAGGTGCTCTACGCAGCACGCAATTACACATTTTTTACGATAGACGTTTCCGATGTGCTCGACTATCAATCGCTCTTCGACATCTCGCACGGGCGCGAACACCTCGAATCCCTCGCCGATTCCCGGCTGCAAAAAACATTGAAGCGATTACACACGACTATCGATGAATCGCTTCTCGGCGCACTCATCGGCAAATACGGACGTGCCCTCGATGCGCTCGAGACGGTGTGCAGCCGGTTGGAACGGATACACGGAAAAACATACGACCTCGAGCTCAGCATAGACGAAAATCCTGCGGGGATAACAACCTGCGATAACGCGACGTCGGCCGAAGAGCTCACCTTTCTTCTCCGTGAAACCGAGCGCCGCGGGATTCGCCTCACCCACATAGCACCCAATTTCGGCGTAGAAAAAGGCACCGATTACCGGTGCGATGACGGGATACCCGGATTGCGCGACCGGATTGAAAAACTGTCATCAATCGCGGCTGAAAAAGGAATCATGCTCGATTGTCATTCCGGAGACGATTTGTCACGACCTACGAGACGAGCAATCGGGGAAGCAAGCGGAGGGGATATCCACTTCAAAGTTTCCCCTTCACTTCAGATGATTTTCGCCGAGACACTCGAAGAATTGGAGCCCGAGGCGTTCAGATCGTGGTGGGATGCCACGAAACGATACACGGAGAAACGCGCCGAGGAAGGATCGACGATTGCGATCGATTCTCTCAGAGAGCTCAGCGAGAACAAAGACGATATCGGCGATGGTAAGCGAAGCATCGATCGGTCGTCGCAGGACACGTTTTTTCATCACTACCATTTCGCAACGGTCGGGCTTAGAAACGACGATTCGAGCTTTGCGCTTCGTGAGTTATTCTATACGCGAAGCGAAGCGTTCTATAGCGAATACACCCGACGCATTACGGAGTATCTGAACGAAACCGCGGAAGACGTGCTCGGTATTTCGGGCAGGAGGAGATGGTGAAATCGAGATTTGCAGGAAGCGTTGCCGTGGTAACCGGCGGGGCATCGGGTATCGGCAGAAGCGTTGCATTGCGGCTTGCCGAAGAGGGAGCCTCGGTCGCGGTCGCGGATATTAACGAAGCATCGCTCGAAGAGGTTGTAGAGGAAATACATCGCGTCGAGTCCGGGGGAGCCGGAATATCGGTGGTAATAGATGTTTCGAACGTCGACTCGATACGAGACGGCGTCCAGACGGTGGAAACGAAACTCGGTGCAATTGATATTCTCGTGTGTGCGGCGGGAGTGGTCAGGAGCACGCCGTTTCTCGAAGTTTCGGAGAAGGAATGGGATTTCGTCGTCGATGCAAATCAGAAGGGTACCGCCTTTTCGATTCAGGAAGTTGCGCGACGTATGGCCGACCGCGTGCCTGATTCGGTAAAAGAAGCGGGACGCGCCGGAAAAAGCTTCGGGAAAATCGTAACGTTTTCATCGATATCGGGAAGACGGGGACGCGCCTATCAGCTGCATTATGCGGCAAGTAAAGCTGCTATCATCAGCATTACTCAATCCGCAGCGCTCGCGCTTGCTCCGTTCGGAATAAACGTCAACGCCGTCTCGCCGAGTGTCGTAAAGACGCCGATGTGGCAACGAAACATCGAGGAGAAAGCACGATTCTCGGGACGCAGTATAGAGGAGGAATCGGAGCAGTTTATTTCGAGAATCCCGTTGAAACGTGCGGGCACGCCGGAAGAAATCGCCTCGGTCGTCGCATTCCTCTGCTCATCGGAAGCCGACTATATAACCGGGCAAACATATAATGTAGACGGCGGATTCGAGATGGGCTGATTCGCTAACCTCCCGATAAAGCGAAGGCTCCGTATGGGACGGGGTGCCGAAAATCGCCAATCCGGTTTGACTGCATCAACCGGCTGAACTACCTTTGTGCTCATCGGATCGAACAGCAGCACGAGGGGGATCAGACAATGAAATATATCGGTGCTCATGTCAGCATCAGCGGTGGCGTTGAAACTGCGCCGGGGCGTGCAGAGGAAATCGGAGCAAACGCGCTCGGCGTTTTTACGAAGAATCAGCGGCAGTGGAAAGCCAAACCGCTGACCGATCAGAGTATCGAGGATTTCAAGACTAATCTCTCCGACGCAGGAATCAAGCCGGAGCATGTCATCGTACACGACAGCTATTTAATCAACATCGGTAATCCCGATGAGGAGAAGCGACGGAAATCTCTCGATGCGCTCCTCGACGAGGTGCAAAGAGTGGAGCAACTCGATCTCGTCTACCTGAATTTTCATCCGGGCAGCGGCCTCGGCAAGCTCGACGAGGATGAGACGGTATCGCTGATAGCGAAAGGGGTACGGGAAGTACTATCTGAAAGCGAATCCGCGGTACTTCTCATCGAAGCGACGGCGGGACAGGGAGCGCACGTAGGATACAAATTCGAGCATCTTGCGGACATCATGGAACAGGCGAAAGGCGATAACAGGGTCGGTGTCTGCCTCGACACCTGTCATATTTTCGCCGCCGGATACGATCTTCGAAGCGAAGAAGCCTACGCCGATACCATGGATCAGTTCGAAAAAATCGTCGGTTTTGATTCGTTGAAGGCGATTCACGTTAACGATGCAAAAGCCGACCTCGGAAGCAGGCTCGACAGACACGACAGCCTCGGCGAAGGAACCCTAGGCTGGCAAACATTCGATCATCTGCTGAAAGATAACAGAACCGACGGAGTTGCACTGATTCTCGAAACCCCCTCCCCCGACAAGTGGCGTGATGAGATCGCCAGATTGTTCGAAATGGCCTGACCACACCAGTGTGCAGCAGTTCTCATTTTGCACCCTCGCCACGGTTTGGATCTGCATTGCATGAGA
>CAYLZA010000515.1:0-3266 GCA_964387575.1 uncultured Spirochaetales bacterium
GTCCGGTAGTTACGGGAAGAGACCAAATCGGCGCGTCACATTTGGAACTCTTGTAATGGCGAGGCAGTTGCGTTGCGCGTTTTGTGCGGCTTGTTTACCATGGGAGACAGGAATACGTTGTATATGACGATCGAGAGTCCATACCGGAGGTTGACATGATCGATACCGTGTTTGTTCTTGCAGGCGGTTCGGGGACGAGGTTGTGGCCGGCATCCACAAAAAGCTCTCCAAAGCAATTTCTGCCCATCGACGACAAGACGTTGCTCGAGCGGACGCTCGAGCGGGCGTTTTCGCTTACCGACAAGGGTGAAGTCTATATCATCACGATAGCCGATCAGCTCGAAGCTACGGTGTCACTGTGTGCTTCCGCCGAATACAGCACCGAACGTCTCAAGCTCATCCCCGAGCCGGTTTCGCGAAACACCGCTCCGGCTATCGCGCTTGCCGCGCGGCACCTGCAGCTCGAAGGGCGCGGCGAAGAGCGGGTTCTGGTATTGGCCGCCGATCATCTGATCGAGCCGTACGATGCGTTCGAGAACGATGTTGAAGCCGCATCGGAGCTTGCAGCCGATGACTATCTTGTAACCTTCGGCATTCCTCCGGTTCGTGCAGAAACAGGATTCGGGTATATCGAAGCGGGCGAAGCGTATCGGAGAGGATATAAGGTTCGCTCCTTCCGGGAGAAACCGGACAGGCAAACTGCGGAATCGTATCTCGAGGCGGGCAACTACTACTGGAACTCGGGGATGTTTGCATTCGGTATCGACGTTTTCTTGAACGAGCTTCAGTTACACGCGTCGGAGTTGGCAAGCTTGTTCGATACGCTTTCGGAATCCCCAGGAAGCCGAAAGGAGAAACGACTCGAGGTGTTGCTCGAGGATGAAGCGGTGCAGGATCTCTACAATAAGGCACCGAAGATTTCCATTGATTACGCGGTCATGGAACGAAGTAATCGGGTGGCGATGGTTCCCGCATCGTTTAATTGGAATGATGTAGGAAGCTGGGACGAGCTCGCCGCGCAGATCGGGGCGGATACCTCACCGGAGGGATACTCGGGGAAAGCTCCGTCGGTGGTCGCCGTCGATAGTGACGACAATTTTGTGTATTCCGATATCCCCGTAGCATTGTGCGGAGTTGATGACCTGATCGTCGTTGCACATGAGGGAAAGTTGCTCGTCTGTAAACGTGGTGCGTCCCAGGAGGTCAAACAGATTGTCGAGACACTCAAGGAAAGAGATCAGGACGAGCTTCTGTAGCCCGGGAATTCGCATTATGAACCGTTGGCGCGGCTCCCCACTACCACACCGCAGATTTTGGTGCCGTTCCTCATCGGTCATAATGCGAATTCCTTGCGCCGTTGCGGACTCGGAAGCACAACGCTTCACGACATTCGGGTAATCTGACGATTGAGTGTGGTGATCAGCTCGTTACAGAATGCGCGGCTCAGTGAATGCTCATCTTCATCGATAGTTTTGTAGGTGCTCGTTTCCGACGAAATGAGCATATTCAATCGATCTTTTCGTTCGGTTATCGTCGTGAGGATATCTCTGGTTTTGTACCGCTCGCGAGCGGCAAACGCAAGCGTGGAACGGACTATCGAGAGCTCCTTCCCCTGCTGCGTCAACACCGGTTCGAGAGAATCGAGATTGCCGTTTTTCAACGGATTGGTCGATGGAATCTCCTGCGCCGCTTCCGCTTCATCCCGTTTCTGGATCGTCCTGTACTGTTCGCGAACCTTGTCCGCGATATCTTCAAATGTCTGCTTGAAGTTGCTGTAGAATGCCTTCTGCTTTTCCGGGAGTATATTCGGCGCGAGCTTTTTCATATTGTCGAGCTCACGACGATACTTGGCGATCTGCATCATGATATTTTTTATCGCCTGATCCTGCTTGAGCGACGGGTCCTGCGCGATTCGATTCTGGATTTCGCGAAGGATGTCCTTTATCTCCATCTTTTGTTCGCTCGGTTCGTCGGCTGCTTCGTGGTCTTCTCCCGTACGTATCTTAATCGACCCATTTGCGATGAGCCGTTGAATCAAAACGACATAGAGGAGATACGAGATGTATTTGCTTCGTTCGCCGAGACGTTCGAATCCTTTCGAGTCGTATTGAAGCGATTCGAGATATGTGAACATCGAAGAGAGAACTCGTTGCTTGTATTCGGTAACGCCGTTTTCCACCGAGCCGCGAAGCTCCGAGACGATCGTCGACAGCTCTTCGACCGAGAACCCGAATACGTCTTCGAGGGTATGGATATCATCATAGCCTTCACGGATCTCGAACCAGTCGCCCTTTATCCGTTTTGTGAGCTCATCGGTAGGCATCATCTCAATGTACTCCCAAAATTTCGGTCGATCAAATACACAGTGTAACGCTCCATTGAACGAAAAAACGAACAAATATCGATAAAACTTCCGTTCATAGCAATGTAACAATGTTTCAATATGGTAAACGCTCCCCTATATCTAGGGGGCCGAGAATAGTCGCACCCTACCGGTAGTATAGTGCCGCGACGGCATTCTAAAGCACATTAACGACTTTAAGTAAAGGATACGGTAAAAAAAAGGAAATTTTCTTGACAGGTATATAGGCGGTTGCTATACTGCAGTGGATTAAAATAATCAAAGGGAACCGCTCCGGGCCGTAGGCCTGGAACCCCATGCACTAAGGAGGAAGTGACATGAAGAAGCTTTCTATTTTTCTTGCTTTGTTTCTGATGCTAGGCTTGGTAATAGGGACCGCTCAGGAGCTGACCGCGACTGTCAGCGGAAGCGCAACCGCTACCGTTGGATTCGACCTCGATGCGAGTGCATTCGGAATGGTAAATGGCACATCCGCTGATGTATCGTTGACACTGGCGTCCGGAGACGCAGAAACCGAAACGGCCGACGGCTGGTACGGTTATGTGAAGCTCAGCGGCTTCAAGCTCGCTCTCGATCATGCAGGTGGCACCAATTACGTAACCTGGTCGGACGATGACGAGGACGGTGAATTAGATCCGGATGAGGCCGGAACGGCCAACAACGGTCTGATCGTAACGGCACCTTCGGTAACGGCCAGGATCACCGACGGTACAACCTATTTCCAGATTGCCGCGCTCGACGGTTTCACAACCGGTTATGCCTCGCCTGTCGAGGACGGCGGCAGCAACATTTCGGTTGAAGGTGAAGACAGTTCTATCGGGGTGGATCTTTCGGACGGCACCGGAGGGTTCACATTCGGCACCGTAGTAGGTCCGGCCACCATCGCCACTCATTTCGCCACGCT
>CAYLZA010000516.1:0-3265 GCA_964387575.1 uncultured Spirochaetales bacterium
TAAACGGTTCGGGCTGTAGATTCGGGCACGCCATACTCGCACAGTTTACCGCGTAGTGAATACGTTCATCTTCCCAGATCGGTCTGAGAATTCGATGCTCGATATCATTGAGCGATACCTCCTCGCCCTCGATTTCGAGTAAGCTCGCGCCCCAGGGACCGCTGCTGAAAAGCCCACCGAGCTTGATGTCGCGAATACTGTCCACCGGATAATGCTCGAGTATGAGCTCGATCGTAAAGGCATTGTAGAGATTCACCCAGTAGGCGAATTGCTCGGGGCGCGAAAGGTTTGAAACCTCAACGTTTGCGAGCATATCGATGTAAGAACTGAGTACAGACCGATCCTCTTCCGTAACCGACGCGTAGGGGATAAGATTGACACCCGAGGGATCATCGGTTATCAGATAACGATCGAGAAACCGACCAAACACCTCGTGGTCGATGTGATCGGAGCTTTCGGGATTGTGAGCTTCCCATCTCGGCCAGAGCTCGGCTTCGGGCGCCGAAAAAAGAGCGCTCGTTGCGAGTAAAAACATGAGCAATGTCAGGGGAAGTACGTATCTTGTAAGCATCGTGAAGAGCCTCCATTTCATTTCTTTTCAAGGAATAGTTGATGAGATTAGACACCGATCTCTTACTGAGAAAGATTCGAAAAGCACGTGTCGCCGTTATCGGTGATGTATGTGTCGACTGGTACCTTTTTATAGATCCCGCAGCCTCGGAGATATCCGTAGAAACCGGGCTTGCAACCAGACCTGTCCGCCGCTCGCGGTTTTCCCCCGGCGGTGCGGGCAACGTTGCGGCGAATCTTCACAGCCTCGGAACAGGCACCGTCGGGCTTTTCGGTGTTATCGGTGAGGATTCGTTTGGGCGTGAGCTCATTTCGATTCTCGAACAACTGAGTATCGATCATTCGGGGCTCGTGAAACAACGTGCAAACTGGCATACCGCCACCTATACGAAGCTCTACGAGGACGAGGTGGAATCGCCGAGGATCGATTTCGGATGCTACAACGCGCTTGATGAACGGGCACGGACCGAGCTCCTCGACAAACTCGAAACTGCGTTACCCGACTACGACATCGTCATAGTCAATCAGCAGCTCCGTTCGGGGATACACACCGAGTCGTTTCGCGAAGATCTCGCTTCGCTGATCGAACGTCATCCGGAGATTCCCTTCATCGCGGACAGCCGTGATTATCCGGAGGCGTATTCCGGATCGATGAGAAAGCTCAACGACCGCGAAGCTGCGTTGAGTTGCGGCGAGAAAGATACCGGCTATGAAGCCGATCGTCGTCATGCGGCGGCGCTTTTTGAGCGGTGGGAAAAACCGGTATTTCTCTCCCGGGGCAGATACGGGTGCATGATCGCCGACGAAGGCCATATCGATGAGATCCCCGGTATTTATCTCGAAGGTGGTAAGGACATCGTGGGAGCAGGGGATGCGCTTCTTGCGGGCATAAGTAGCGGCCTCGCCGCGGGCTCCGATGCCGCCGAGGCGGTAACTTTTGGGAACTTCGCCGCAGCCGTAACCGTGGGCAAGCGTTTTCAAACCGGTACCGCAACCGGAGAGGAAGTCGCTGAGCTTTCACGTGAGCCCAACTATCTATTCAGACCGCACATTGCGATGGACGAAGCGAGGGCAAGGCATTACGAGGAAACCGAAATCGAGATTGTTACCGGTGTACCCGAACGATCGTTTTCGTATGCGATTTTTGATCACGACGGTACAATTTCGACGCTCAGACGCGGTTGGGAAACAGTCATGGAACCGGTCATGCTCGAGGCGATTGTCGGAAATGCGCGGAACTCGATCTCCCATGATGAGCTCGAGTCGGTACGAGAACGAATACGCGACTTTATCGATCGCACGACCGGGATCCAGACTCTCGAGCAGATGACGGGGCTGGTCGATATGGTGAAAGAACATGGCTACGTCCCTGAAGAAGAAATTCTCGATGCATTCGGATACAAAAAGATATACAACGATGCGTTGATGCGGATGGTTGGCAAGCGTCGGGAAAAGGTGTCCCGTGGAGAGTTATGCGTTGCCGATGTAACGATGAAAAACGCCGTACCGTTTCTCGAATTACTCGCCGATAACGGGGTTGTGCTCTATCTCGCAAGCGGAACCGACGAGCAGGATTGCAGAGAGGAGGCGGAGCTTCTCGGTTATGCACGATTGTTCGGCGGAGGGATCTTCGGGGCAACAGGATCGATAGAAGATGAGCCGAAGAAGCGGGTGCTCAAGACGATTCTCGAGAAAATCGGAACGGCGGAAGGCGTGATAACGTTCGGAGACGGTCCCGTCGAAATCCGCGAAACCGTACGTCGCGGTGGGTATACCGTCGGGATTGCGAGCAACGAGACGCAGCGTTTCGGTCTGGACCAGGCAAAACGACGCCGACTCGTGCTCGCCGGCGCCGATACGATCATTCCGGATTTTTCGCAGCTCTCCGTGATTACCGCGTATCTCGGGTTTGCCGGAGCGAAACGATGAACGATCAATTCGACCGGGATCAACTGCGATTCAAACCTCTTTCGGAACGAAAAAACCGGGTGCGTGCCGCCGAAGTATACGACGCCTCGCGTCGAACGCCCGACCGGATCCCTGATGACGTGGATGAGGTCGCCGATGCGATTCGTACCGCACGAAGTAATGGTTCTTCGGTGATGCTCGCCTTTGGTGCACATACAATCAAAAACGGGATGGGACCGTGCCTTACCCGGATTGCCGAAGCCGGATGGCTGACGCACCTCGCAACCAACGGGGCAGGAGTCATTCACGATTGGGAGCTCGCATATCAGGGCGAGACCTCAGAAGACGTGCGTGAAAATGTCGCCAAAGGCGAATTCGGTATGTGGAGCGAGACCGGGTTTTATATAAATGGGGCTATCCTCGTCGGCGCCTATCGCGGTTGGGGGTACGGCGAATCAGTCGGACGTCTCGTTGCCGATAACGGGCTTGAAATTCCCGACGAAGATGAGCTCGACGAAGCCATGCGTAGCGGCAATCCAGGAACGGCCGGACCGGCTGCGGATCTTCTTGCAAACATCAAAGCTGGAAGAATACAAACCGGTACGATCGAGCTTCCGCACCGTTATGCCGATATCGGATTACAAAACGGTGCGCTACGCGCCGGTATCCCGTACACCGCTCATCCGATGTTTGGTCACGATATCATCTACACCCATCCGCTGTGCATGGGCGCCGCGATCGGCCGAACCGCCGAACGCGACTTTCTGCGGTTTGCATCAGGTATTTC
>CAYLZA010000517.1:0-3258 GCA_964387575.1 uncultured Spirochaetales bacterium
CATGCCCGAGAATCCTCTTACGCCGCGAAATCGCGGATTCTCGCTTATTCGCCCTGTTGACCGCCCGGATAGTTCCTATCATTAGTCGGTATTACTATACTAACGCAAATGTCACACGCCACTGCACAGCTCAAGGATACACTTCGTACGCACCGACGCGGCGTTACCGAAGTCGGCCAGACGCTCGTTCTGATTGCTGTGTTGGCCTTCATTGTCGGCTACTTTGTTCAGCATGTCGAGTATCGCTGGCAGTGGTATCGAGTAGGACATTTCATCGTCGAAAAGACGGAAAACGGTCCGGTTCCCGGACTGCTGCTGAAAGGTCTTGGGGTCACGCTCCGGATTTCCGGGCTGAGTCTGCTCTGTGCCGCTGCCGTTGGCATGATTATTGCCGTTCTCCGTCTTTCTCGTTCGTTCACCGGAAACCTGATAGCGCAGATTTATCTCGAAGGTATACGGAATACTCCTCTGCTCATTCAGCTGTTTTTTGTCTACTTCGTCATCTCTCCCATATTCAAGCTTTCTCCGTTCGCATCAGCGGTGACTGCTCTCAGCCTGTTCGAAGGTGCGTATGCTTCGGAAATTATTCGGGGGGCAATAGTGGACGTCGGCCGCGGCCAGTGGGAGGCGGCGTACAGTCTCGGACTGAGTTCGTTCGATACCTACAGGCTCATCATTCTGCCGCAGGCGCTTCGTAATATTTTACCTCCGCTTACCAGTCAGGCGGTGTCCCTGATCAAGGATTCGGCACTCGTCAGCACTATTGCGATCTACGATCTGACAATGCGGGGAAACGCAATCATTGCAGAAACCTATCTGACGTTCGAGATTTGGTTTGTAGTTGCGGCTATATATCTGGTAATAAATGGATCACTTTCGACACTTGTCTATGGTCTGGACCGTATACTTCGGAGAACGGCATGAACGAACCGATTATCCAACTGCGGAACGTAAGCAAGCAATTTTCCGGACATATCCACGCGCTCAAAAACATTAATGTTGATATCGGCCGTTCGAGTGTGGTCTGCATAATCGGTCCCTCCGGATCGGGAAAGTCGACGCTCCTTCGTTGCATAAATGGACTCGAATTGGTAGACGAAGGGGAGGTTGTCGTGGACGGAATGCGTCTTGACGATTCAAAAACGCATCAGCTGGAAATCCGTAAGGAAGTTGGGATGGTATTTCAGCAGTTCAATCTTTTCCCGCATATGACCGTACGGAAGAACATTAGTCTGGCGCAAAAGCGTGTGCGCAAACGAACGGACGAGGAAGCAGAGCGTACAACCACCGAACTGCTGTACAAAGTCGGTATGCCGGAAAAAATCGACTCGTATCCCGATCAGCTCTCGGGAGGTCAGCAGCAGCGAGTGGCTATAGCTCGAGCTCTGGCAATGAATCCGAAAATCATGCTTTTTGACGAAGCGACAAGTGCTCTCGATCCCGAAATGATCGGGGATGTGCTTGAAGTTATGCGTACCCTTGCTGCGGAGGGGATGACAATGGTGGTGGTTACGCATGAGATGGGATTCGCCCGCGAGGTTTCAGACCGCGTGCTTCTTCTCGATGAAGGGGAGGTTGTTGAAGACGGCCCTGCTGATCGGTTGTTCGACCATCCGCAGGAAGAGCGAACAAAGCAGTTTTTGAGCAAAGTATTGTGAAAGGCGAAATAAGGAAGGCACTACATATAGAGGATCATTCAAAGCCCGGCCGAGAATTCGAAGGATCTGCGCCGGTCAAACACGTAAACAGGGAGTAGTAAATGAGGAATGTAATGGTGGTACTGATCGCCGCGTTGGCGTTAACGGTTGTCGGATGCGGCGGCGAGGGTGAAACTGCGAGGACCGATGCGCAGAGCAATCTCGACGAAATCGTCAAGCGGGGCACGCTGAAAGTGGGTATGTCGACCTTTGTTCCGTGGGCCATGCAGAACAAGAACGGAGAGCTCATTGGTTTTGAGATCGACGTCGCGAGGAGACTGGCCGAAGACCTGGGCGTGGACGTGGAGTTTATTCCTACAAAGTGGTCCGGAATCATTCCGGCGCTTCTTACGGGAAAATTCGACGTGATTATCGGCGGCATGGGAATTCAGCCGGATCGAAATCTTTCGGTCAATTTCACCGATCCATACGACTATACCGGAATGTCCATGGTGGCAAGTAAAAAGAAAGCACCGGGATTGAGCTCGCTCGAGGATTTCAACAAACCTGATATCATTATTGCGGCGAGAATAGGGACCACCGCCGCCGATGCGGCGAAAAAATACATGCCTGAAGCCGAGCTGCGCCTTTTCGACGATGAATCGCAGGCGTTTCAGGAGCTTCTCAACGGGAATGCTGCTGCGGTTGTCGCCTCTGCGCCGACACCGGTGTTTTATGCTATCGATAATCCCGATTCGTTGTACATGCCGCTCGAGGGCACGTTTACGCGCGAGCCGATCGGATTCGCGATTCCTAAAGGCGATCTGGACTTATTGAATTTTTTCAACAACTGGATCACCGTAGTCAAAGCTGAAGGGTGGCTTGCCGAACGCAAGCATTACTGGTTTGAAACCCGGGAATGGGAAGACCAAATTCAATAAGCGCACGCTTGTTTCAATAGATGCATATAGGCCTCCAGGGTAAAAGGCGGCGTTTTTCGCCCGTAGATGCCATACTCATGCCCGTAGTACTCGGTGCTGTCGTGTTCGTCTACTATCGGGTACATACCGGTTTGAACTACAACTGGGACTGGTCGTTTCTTCCACAATACTTCTTTCGGCGAGACCCCGAGTCGGGGCGTTTAGTCGCCAACTACCTTATTCTCGGTTTGTTGACCACTCTCCGGTTGAGTATCTGGTCTTCGGTCATTGCGCTCATACTGGGCACGATAATGGGTATTGCGAGGACGAGGAAAAACCACCTCGCCAGATTCCTCGGTCGCGGTTATGTTGAGCTCGTGCGAAACACGCCTCCACTGGTAATAGTATTCATATTCTATTTCTTTTTTGGCAACCAGCTTACGCAATGGATGGGTCTCTCGGAAGCAGTGTCACACGCCGACCCTGCAACGAAAAGCATCCTGAATGTGTTTATTGCCGATCCGAAACGAATATCGGAGTTCGTCTCTGCGGTTTTGACGCTCGGCATTTATGAAGGCTCCTACGTCACCGAGATAATTCGGGCAGGAATAGACGCTGTGCCGAAAGGGCAGTGGGAGGCCGGACACGCGCTCGGGCTGACAACTCCGCAACAGTATCGGTTTATCATTCTGCCCCAGGCC
>CAYLZA010000518.1:0-3256 GCA_964387575.1 uncultured Spirochaetales bacterium
TCACACGAAGCCTGCTGCGATTCATAGAAGCGTGCATCGACATCGGGGTCGACGGATTTTATGCATCTACTCAGGGCGGTGAGAATTTCCGGTTTTCCGATCGATCGATATTCGAGAACTACGTCAAACCATTCGATCTCGAGATATGGGAGGTTATAGACAAGAAATGCGATCTCAATATCCTCCACATTTGCGATTTTCACGGGAGATACCGGGACCTCGCCCCGTTCACAGACTATCCGGGTAACATCGTAAACTGCGGGCTCGAGCTCGAAAACGGATCGGTTACCTCCCGTGAGGTGTCGCGGATGTTCGGTCGTCCGTTCATGGGTGGCTTGGACCGTCATGGCACGATCGTATCGGGAACCGAAGCTGAGATCCGTAAAGAGGCGATGACGGCCGTTTCCGACGCGCCCGATCGTTTTCTGCTCGGAGCCGATTGTACACTCCCTTCGGATATTTCATGGAACAATATTCGCGCCGCAATAGAAACAGCACATAAGGTTTAGCGACGATTCCGTGCATCCCGACGTTCTTTTTGGCGGATCAAGTCGTCCCGATACAATTCGTTGAGATAAAGCACTTCGGTCTCCTTGAACTCGTGGGGAGGTATTTTCGGTCCGATCGCATTGATCTGATAGCTCAACGATACCGAAGGTAGAATAAACCCTCGTGATCTATTGATAGCCTGAAAATCGAAATACGCACCGAGTTTGAGACTCAGCGAGCTTACGTGATAGTTGAACGGACGTGGATCCTCCCGATAGTCCGTATCGTTGACCGCGAGATTTCTTTGCAATTGATCCGCCTCGTCGACGAGCACCCGCTCGACCTCGAGATAGATGCCGGGCATAAAAACGGCCGCAGGCGTCGATTCATCGTTATCCCTGTCTCCGAGTCCGAGGAAGAGCTCCCCACCTGCGGTCCAGAGCGTCGAGCCGATAAGCTCGGAGAACATCCCCGGGAATCTGTATCCGCCGCCAACCCTGATCGGGACAAGGTATTGATTGAGCACGCTTTCGGCGCTCATCGAGCCGAACGTGTTTATTCCGACGTGAAGTGAAGCGGTGATGCTCTCTTTGTGCACGTACCTCGCTTTGGCGAAAATCCCGGTCAGCCCGAATTCTCCGCCGAAATAGAAATCCGACAAAGGGAAATCGACGTATACTTTTTGATTGTCGCTGAAATGAGGTTTGAGAAGGCTTTCCACGATAGAGACGTATACAGCGTTGAGCTTGACGGCTCCGTATCCGTACGGTATTTCGCGGGATGCTCCATTCGGAAGCACATCGGTAACCGAGCCCGATCGGGCGAGATATACGGCATCACGTTGGCGATTCACATATTGAGCGTAGAGGAGATACGGTTGCGAGTCGCTTTTCATGTAAAGCATCGGGCCGTCAGGATCCTTTTGGAGTACCAGCATTCCGTTCTCGCTTTCCGGATACCCGTCATTGTCGTAATGATCACGTTCGAGGCCGAATTGCAACGCACTCGTATCCCCGACCTCCGCATCCAAAAGCATTTCGTCACCGACCGAATCAACTGCGGCGTTTTCCGCCGGCTGCGATTCATCCGAATCCTGGGCCGATACGGAAATCGTGCCGGAGAAGAGAATAACGACGATTAGCGATTGCACCATCGCGGCACGTAAGGTTTTGCGTGATTTCATATAGTCATCTCCCTATGCTGTTGTCCAAAAAAATAGCTCTCATTTCGGTAGGATCATTGCAGATATGCTACAATTCGCGAAAGGAGGCACCAATTGAACGGCCATACGAACATCATTCTTTTTACTACCGATCAGCATAGAGGCGATTATACCGGTCTTGCCGGTCATCCTCAAATAGAAACACCGAATCTCGACGCTTTTATCAACGCCGGTGCATACTTCCCGCAGTTATTCCCCATGATCTGTCCTGGGAAGACGATGAGTACCAGCAATGGCTGTCACGGAAATTGGGGCGTCATACACACGAGCGGGCGCATGGAAGCGATGCAAACGGCTGGCTCGGTCGGCCGTGGGATCTGGAGGAGCGTTACCACTCGACGAACTGGACCGTTGCCGAAAGCTTGCGACAGATAGAAAAACGTGATCCGACCAAGCCGTTTTTTCTGTGGTGCTCGCATCTCAGACCGCATTCGCCATACGATCCACCCGAGTTCTTTTGGAATATGTATATGAAAAAGCACATAGAGCAACCGTACGTTGGTTCGTGGGTCGATACGGATGTTCCCGAACAGCCCGGAGTGGACCGTACAGCGTACCGGGCGCATTTGACCGAGGAACAGTACAGGCGAATGCGGGCCGGATATATGGGATGCATAACGCACATCGACTATCAACTCGGTTTTATGCAGGAAGTGCTGACTCGCTCGAAATTATGGGGTGATACGCTCGTTATTTTTACTGCGGACCACGGAGATATGATGGGGGATCATCATTTGCTTCGCAAGAGTTACGCATACGAAGGATCTGCGAGAATACCGTTCGTAATCAAATATCCCAACGGATGGGACCGTCCGACCGGCAGTTTCGAACAAGTCGTCGGATTGCAGGATATCATGCCTACGTGTCTCGACGCAGCGGGTGTGGAAATCCCCGATTCAGTTACCGGCTCGAGCTCTGGCGGAAACGGCTCGTCGAGCTCCTCGCCGAAAGAGAGGACGGATTTTCGGATGGAGAAAAGCTCATACCGAAGCCGAACGGATACGGACCGGTTTCGGAGACAGGCTAAACCCTTCGTATACGTTCGACCGCTTCACGCGGGAATGTACCGTCCGGTAACGGTCCTACGTTGAGTAACAGATTATAGCCTTCGCTTTTGGCCTCATTGAGCTTTTCGCGGATCGCCTCGGTGGTGAAATAATCGTTACCGGCGGTATATCCCCATCCGCCGCCGGCGGTCGTGCATATTTCTCCGGGTTTTTCGCTGTACTGAGATCCGAATCTGCTTCCCGCGTGATGTTCGGGAGCAAAAAAATCCTCGGTTCCGAGGTATCCCTGCTTGTACGACACGAGCACCTGCGGCTGGAGTGAATGAATACGATCATACAGCTCGCTGCAGCGGAATGCGTCCCCGTCGGACCGTGGATCGAAGTCTTCTAAAACATGTCCGTTGTCGTCCTTTGGATGAAGCGGAACCGCTATACCGTCGAGCCAGATCGCCGCGATCGGTCCATAGTTGGTCAGGAGCTCGGTAATCTGAGAAGTCATGAAATCCAGATAGATATCGAGATCGTGCGCGTCTCCCGT
>CAYLZA010000519.1:0-3252 GCA_964387575.1 uncultured Spirochaetales bacterium
GGCCACATCGATAGAGTGCGGTGCGCTCCCCGATTTCTCGTGCCCACCCGAATCTCCACCGAGCTCTGGTAACGCTATATTTCGCCATTCATCCGATTCGTTTACGAGAAGCGACCACCCGGAGATATCGACCCGGTGGAGATAGATTGTTCCGGAACCGTCAACTGGTGACGGTCGTTGGTCGTTCAACGAGAGTGTTTCTCCACTCGTTTGTGATTCGTTCAGACCGGGACACCAGAGCGATGTAAGCTCACATATCGTCGATCCTGCATCGGCTTCGATCGGAAGCTCGAGCGAATTGAGACAAAGATCATCTTCAACGGCGCGCCATTTTTTCCAGGTATGGCGATTGAGATACGTCGTGCGACCGTTTCCTATAAAAACGATCCCGAATCGATCCTCGATCGATATCCACGCGGGGCGTTCATTGCCGCCGAAGGTCGTGGAGCGCGTAGCTCCGGCTCCGTCGGCCGGTGCCCCATCAGCGCCGACGGGCTGTCCTCCTGCGGCTCGGCCGAGGTCCAGACGTCGATCGTACTCCTCCGTCGGCGCGGCGAAACCTTCGAATGTCTCGCGGCCCTCGCCCTCGGCGGTAGACCACACGATAGCTCGGATGCTCTTGAGCGTTTCCGATTGGTGCGGTGTCGAGCCGGCATACATATGAGAGCCCGCCGGTGAGCGGGAGCGGGCTGAAGGGCCCTTCGGCGGATCCACAAAAATCGGATCATTAATGACGGCGACATATCCCTGTCTGAGAGAATCAACGATTAGCGGTTCACGGGCAATCAGACGCTCTCTGACGATCGAGCGTCCGTCCGGAAGAGAAGCATAGTGCACATACCTACGAACGCTTCGTCCCGAAAGATCTTCGACGAAGTAGACCGCTACCCGATCCCCCTGTTCGCGTACGGTCAGAATCACGGTTTGTCTCGAAGCCGGATGGTTTCGAATTTCCGGTTGCGCGAGAACCGATCCCGATGTATTCCCGATGAGCATTACTCCTTCAGGCGGGCTCGAGAGCGCCATCGAAGAGTTTCTCCACGAAAGCGAGCTTCTTCCCTTTTGCGTGACATGGACAACGGAACCCCCGTGAGAATAGAGGTGCACCCCGTTTTGCCGTGCGTACAACTCGTCCTCGCTGCACGGTTCGGTACCCATCCCGTTGATACGATGTGCGAGATATGCCACAGCCATCCTCCCGATGACTCGCTCCTGCATCACCGCCGGATCCTGCTGTCCGTGACAATATTTCTTTGTATCCGGAGGAATCAGATCTCCGTCGCAGAGCGCAGATACCCGTTCCATTACATCGAGGAGCCTTCTCTCGATCAGTGCCGCGCCGGAATCTCCGAGGTGGAGGTTCGCAAGCGTGTGTTTGGCGATCCATCGAGTAACCGGATAGTAGGGCCAGTCCATTCCCTGCGGCGCAAGAGGCAGCCCGTTTTTGTCGCACCATCGAAGCAACTGCTCGTATATCTCAGCGTGGTGGTGAGATGCTTCGGGAGGTATGTCACGACTCCACTGACTCAACAGGAGCTTTGCATTTCCGAGAAGCTCGATCGAGCTACCCATATAGTCAGGATGAACCATACCATGATTTTCCGCGGTATTGTCCGGAAGCGTCGTAAAAATTTCGCCGACAAGCTCTTTGACCGTGGCGCCGTCCGACATCGGCGTCTGGTCGTAGGCATCAGCCGGTTTTGCAGTGGCACAAATCATCCATCTCCGGGCATGACGAAGCCGGCCGGCGCACCGGTGGTCTTTTTCGAGAAAAAGTGCAGACGCAGTCAATCCGAGGGCGGTCCACGCGTTTTCCTCCATCTGCGTATTACGATACGTTCCCGATTTCGGAGCCATCCGACCGAACCGCTCGATATAATCCGCCGCTATTGCTCCGATCATTTCTATCTCCTCGTCTCCGAGAAGATGCGACACGAGTACCGCATTCTGGATCAACGTAAAAACGGCTACCCCGCACTGACTCTCGAAGAAGAATCCACGACCACGCTCTCCCCATTTCGTCGAGCAGGGAAGCGTTCGTCCCCAGCTCGTGGATGGACGGATGCACTCTTCCGGACCGGTGTCGTGCGTATAGCAGAGATATCGAATTGCCATCCGGACCATCTTCTGAAGCTCCTCTCTGCTCGTTCCGGCCAGATCCTCATCGAACTCCGGAGAGCTCGAAGCAGCCGCCACGGCGAGAGCCGGAAGGTTTGTCTCCTGTCCGTAGGGGAATACTCCACCAAAAAAATGCCCGGCCTCGTCACGCATCGGCCATCGTTCAAACGAAGAGGTGGCTATCGGTATCCATTTGCAGAGGAGCTTCAGATAGCGTCGGCTCAGCTCATTCTCTTCGCTACGAAGAGTGTGGGAAGTAAGATCGGTTATTGTTTCCGACGGTTTCATTGCTCGGCCTCAGTTGCTCCGAAAATCGATTCAGGCGCATCGTTCATGTGCTCGAAAAAGTAGCGTTTCATTTCCTCATGTACCGAGGAATCGAGCGGGCGATCAACCGCCTCCTTCGCTATCGGCTCGTTCTCGTTACTGTATGTCGGGGTTATCGACTCGAAAAACATCCATCTATTGAGGCGGTTTTCGAGATCCTCCCGCACCGATGTATACGACGCATCATCGATTCTGTTCGTCATTTCATACGGATCTAATGATAAGTCGAACAGAAGTGATTGCTGCGGATCGACGTGGCGGAGCAGCTTGTGCCGCTTTGTGCGGACCATATACTCCTTGCCGAAATAAACCTCTGCGAATACTGCGTCTCTCCCGCCGATGGTTTCTTCGGACTGCATATTCAATCCCGGGAGTCCTTCGGGGATTTCACATCCTGCAGTATCGAGGATGGTCGGCAGAAGATCGATAGTACTGAAAAGTCCGTCCGACCGGTTTGACGACAGGTTCATCTGCCGTCGGCTTCCCTCGCCGGATTTCGGCGTATCGGAGGCGCCGGTCCGGGACTCATCATTGCCGATCGGATACTTGATGATCAACGGCACCCGGACGATCGGGTCGTACATGCGATTCCCTTTGGTTAGCAGATGATGGAATCCGAGATATTCGCCGTGATCGCTCGAATATATAATCATTGTATTGTCGTATACGCCCTGTTTCTTGAGCTCGTCCACGATTCTCGACACCTGATAATCGATTTGTGAAATCATCGCATAGTACATAGCGGTTACCCGCTTCAACTGATTCTCACGAAGCTCATGGGGATTCCAGTGATGCTTCTCCCTGTAT
>CAYLZA010000520.1:0-3251 GCA_964387575.1 uncultured Spirochaetales bacterium
GGTCGTATGAATACCGGCTGGTAAACGTGGCGCTGAAAAAGTACGGGGTCGTACCGGAATACACGCTTCGTGCGGTTTCTCTCGATCCGAGAGTTACGGCGACTCAGCTCAGAGCCGTCATTGTCGACAAAAATCGGGCATCGAGAAAATCCAGGCTCGTTCGTGAGGTTTCCGATTATTACGACCTCCCGACCAATCATACATCGATGGAGCGGTTGAAGGATGAGATCGACGCGCTCGAGCGTAATCCTTCATCGGAGGTGGTCGTGCGATTCACGGTCGGAACCACAAACGTGAACGGCGAGGAAAAACCGCTCGAGATGTATCTGGTTAAGGGCAACAAGAATTTCGTCAAGCTCTTCAATCAGGGTGTGCGATATAGCTTTCTCGGGTTGTTCGAGGCGCGGACGCATCTGTTCGGCAGTCCTACCGGCGGTTATTTTCCGATGGGCACCGATCAACTCGGTCGCGGTCTTCTCTCGAGGCTGCTCCATGGATCGCGTATTTCGTTGACGGTCGGGCTCATCGGTTCGGCGATCATATTTACCGTCGGGCTTCTCTTCGGCGGTATCGCAGGATATTTCGGCGGGCTCGTCGACAATATCATGATGCGTATCAGTGAAATCATCATGTCGTTCCCGAGTATCTATCTCCTGTTTACTTTGCGGGCCGTGTTTCCGCCGTCTCTGACGTCGACGCAGGTCTATCTGCTCATCGTCATCATTCTTTCCTTTATTCTGTGGGCCCGGCTCGGCAGGATCATTAGAGGAATGGTGTTGGCACTCAAAACCGAGGATTACGTCTTGAGCGCACGTACGATGGGGCTGGGGAATTTCAAGGTTATTACCCGGCATATTTTACCGAATACACTCTCATTTGTTATCATACAGGTAACCTTGCAGATTCCGGGGTTTATTCTCGGTGAGTCGGCGCTGAGTCTTCTCGGTCTCGGAATATCCGAGCCGCAATCGAGTTGGGGACTCATGTTGTCGGTAGCGCGCAACTACAGGGTGGTACACGACTTTCCGTGGGTGCTCATACCCGGTTTTGCGATTTTTCTGGCGATCATGGCGTGGAATTTCTTTGGCGACGGCATCCGTGATGCCGTCGATCCGAGGAGCCGACACTGATGGGCGACAGCATGGAACAAAATACGCCTCAAGCCGGGCCTTTGTCCGGCGACACAACGCAAACTGAAACGACTCGAGCGGGCACCGGGCGTTTTTTCGATGTTCGGGGGCTCAAAACATACTTCCATCTCCACGATCACACGGTACGCGCGGTCGACGGAGTCGATTTCCATCTGGAGCCCGGAGAGACATTCGGTATCGTCGGTGAATCGGGATGTGGAAAATCGATTACCGCGATGTCGATCATGCGTCTCGTCCCGTCGCCACCGGGAAAAATAGAGGCCGGACAGGTTCTGCTCCAAAACGAGGATCTCGTGCAGGCTACCGAACCGAGGATGCGGGAGATTCGCGGCAACAGAATTTCGATGATTTTTCAGGAACCGATGACGTCGTTAAACCCGGTTTTTACCGTTGGACGACAGATTTCCGAAGTGCTGCTGTTGCATCGGGAGATGACCAAGGATGAAGCACTCGAGGAGAGCGTGAGACTCCTCGATATAGTCGGTATGTCCGACCCGGAGGAGAGGGTACAGGAGTATCCGTTTCAGCTGTCCGGGGGGCTTCGCCAGCGTGTGATGATCGCTATGGCGATGGCGTGCAATCCCTCGGTTTTGATTGCGGATGAGCCGACAACGGCGCTCGACGTGACGATTCAGGCACAGATCCTCCGACTCATGCAGGATCTCAAGGAACGCGTCGAAACATCGATCATGTTTATCACCCACGATCTCGCGGTCATTGCCAGCTTTGCCGACCGGGTCATGGTTATGTACGCAGGTGTTGTAGTCGAAACCGCGTGGGTACGGGAAATATTCAAGAATCCCAAACATCCGTATACCCAGGGGCTGCTCTCCTCCATACCGGTGCTCGGGGAAATGAAGGCACGCGAAGCGGACGGAACGCGAAGATTGCTCAAAGCGATACCCGGCAGTCTTCCGGATCACCGGAACTTTCCGAAGGGATGCAGGTTCGCAGCACGATGCCCGAAAGTCATGGATATCTGCCGCGGGGCCGAACCGGCGCTTACGAAGCTCGACGAGGATCACAACGTTCGATGCTATCTGTACAGCAAAAAAACTCGCGGAGAGGGAGACGAGATTGACTGAGTCGGCCGAGACGCTTCTGAGAGTGCACGAACTACGAAAAATATTTCCGGTAAAGGCGAGCTCGTTTTCCGCAAAAACACTCAGTTTGACCGCCGTAGCCGGGGTGTCGTTTACAATTCGAAACGGCGAAACGCTGGGGCTCGTCGGCGAATCCGGATGCGGCAAAACGACCGTCGGCAGGACACTGCTTCGTCTCTATGATGCCGACGGAGGCCGGGTATTCATCGATCCTGATGATGATGTCTGCAATCGAATAATCGAGCTCGACGAAGAAGCTGCAAAGCACCTGGACGAAGCGGAGGAGCTTGCCGCACAACATGATGGTGGTAAACGGAGCAAGATAAAGGAGCTGAAAGAACGAGCGAAAGCCTCGAAACAGCAGGCGGATAAGCTCGCCGCACGTTCCGATATTCATTCGATGTCACGTGCCGATCTAAAAAAAGCACGCAAACGGATACAGATGGTGTTTCAGGATCCCTGGGCCTCGTTGAATCCTCGTATGCTGGTCAAGGATCTCATTACCGAAGGGCCGCGGGAGTTCAAAACACACCAGCAAAAGGATATGGAAAACCACGTGTACCGTTTGCTCGATTGTGTGGGATTACCGACTGCCGCGGCTTCGCGCTATCCGCACGAGTTTTCCGGAGGTCAGCGGCAGAGAATCGGGATCGCCCGGGCGTTGGCGCTCAATCCCTCACTCATCGTGTGCGATGAACCGGTAAGCGCGCTGGATGTCTCGATTCAGGCTCAGGTTCTCAACCTTCTGATTGCGCTGCAGGATGATTTCGATCTGACCTATATTTTTATCGCTCACGATCTGAGTGTTGTTCAGTATGTATCCGATCGTGTTGCGGTCATGTATCTCGGAAAAATCGTCGAGATAGCGGAATCGGAGAAAATCTACAATAACCCGCGGCACCCGTATACGATCAGCCTTCTCTCGGCGGTCCCCATAGCAGAACCCGATGTGAGCAAAGAAGAGATCATTCTCGAAGGAGATGTGCCGAGTCCGGTA
>CAYLZA010000521.1:0-3247 GCA_964387575.1 uncultured Spirochaetales bacterium
CCTGCGGAGGAACCATCTGTGCAAACTGCGGGTTCGTTTCTATCTGTCCGAGTCTTGGTCTCAGGTCTATGACCGTAGACCAGGCCTCACGCATATTGCCGAGTATGCGGACGATAATTCCTTCCATAACCGAGATCTCGATCTCGGACAAATCGCGATTTATCTTGCTTCCTTCGCCCTGCCCTCCGAACAGACGATCTATAATAGCATATGTAATCGAAGGATCTATCTCGAGTACAGCCGATCCCTTCAAGGGATCCATATTTATAATGGCGAGCGTGGTCGGATTTGGAATGGATCGAATAAACTCCTCGTATGTAAGCTGGTCTACCGAAGCGACGTGCACATTTGCGAGATAGCGGAGTTGCGCCGACAAAGACGTAGTAGTCAATCGAGCAAAGGTTTCATGCATAATCGAAACCGTACGAATCTGCTCCTTCGAAAACTTGTCGGGCCGCTTGAAATCGTAAATTTTGATTTTCCGCTGGTCCGCCTGCTGACTAACCTCTTCGGTTTCGATATCGCCGGTTGATATAGCGGTGAGTAGCTGGTCTATTTCATCCTGCGATAATACTTCATTCATTCAAAAACTCCACGCGCTCCTGATCGCCGTCCCGTAATCAATCCGGTCCGGTTACTACAACGGCACGACGTTGTACTCGAGTAATATCACGTCCTTGACCTTGCCGTTCGTGAGTATTGCATTTACTCGTGCGCGAATCTCCTCCTTTACTACATCCTCGTTTTTCGGCATTATCTCCGCCGCTTTTTTTCGCGTAAAATAACTTCGTACGAGATCCTGTATCTGCGGAGTTCTGCTGACGATTTCATCATAAAGCCTGTCTTCGGATTCCAGAATACCGAGACCGAACTTTGCGATAACCGTATAGGGTGTTTCGTCGGCAGTTCTCGTCCGGATTTCGCTGAAATTGTCACGTACGTAGCGATAAACCGGAGGAGTTGCGCGATAATCCTCCGAGACCGCCGGTACTGTAGCAGGCCGTGTTCCGCGATTCATAATCTGCATGGTGAAGTAAACCACGGTAACGATAAAAATGATTGCGGCTACCGCAACAGCGGCCCATTTGAGTATCTTGAGAAGCAGCGCGGGGAGAAAACTACTGCGTTCGCTGGTTTCTACATCCGGTCCACCCGCTACATCTTCTTCGAGAAAGCTTTCTTCATCCCCCATGGCTTACTCCGTCTTCTCTATATCAATCTATCAAAAAAGCGGATTGAAATCAATACCGCTCTTCTTGATTATAGGCCACTATAGATGGCCTTCCGAAAGTACTACAATATCTATTCGTCTATTGTAGGCCCTTCCTTCTTCCGTTTCGTTGCTTGCCAACGGCTGAGTATCCGCATATCCGACAACGCGAAACCGTTCATCATCGACGCCGAAGTCGTTCAGATAATGAAGAACATTGTTTGCCCGGGCCGTAGACAACTCCCAATTCGTCGGCCAGCTCCCGTCAGGATCCGTCGGCAACGAATCCGTGTGCCCTTCAATAGCGAACTTACTATCCTCCAGTGAGTTCAGCAGTCCGGCGATTCGCTGAAGCAGACTCCTGGTTGCCTCTATATCGACCTCTGCGCTCGCCGACTCGAAAAAAGAATCCGCGGCGAGCGAGATTACCAGCCCTCGCTCATCGACGGTAACCCGGACCTTCTCATTCTTTATCTCGGGCTGAAACTTGGAAATTGCCTGTCTCCGCGCGGTATCGAGCGCCCGCCCTCTGTCCTGAGACGGCAGTGACATGATCGTATTTCCGAGCTCCGCCAGCGGTCCGGCTTCGAGTGTATTCCCCCCCTCGAGAACACCGAGACCCTGAAATGCAGCGATAATCAACTGCAGCTTACTCCCGTCGATCTCAGCCGTGGTGAAGAGCATAACGAAAAAGGTCAAAAGAAGGGTGACCATATCGCCGTAGGTCAACATCCAGTCGGCAGCCCCTTCCTGTTTTTTCTTTTCTTTTTTCGGCATCACGGGCATAATACTACTCCCGTACCGATTCCTGCCTGACTGCTTCACGACGGACCGGCGGCAGGAAGGATATGAGTTTCTCCTCGAGAATTCTCGGGTTGTCCCCGGATTGTATCGATAGAATACCTTCTATCATAATCTCTCTTAGCAAAGTCTCATCCATGTCCCGGTCCTCGAGCTTGCTCTTGATCGGGATAAGGATCAGATTTGCGAATATTGCACCGTACATCGTCGTGATCAACGCGAGAGACATATTCGGGCCGATTGATGAGGTGTCTTCGAGATTTGCGAGCATCGCTATTAACCCGGCAAGCGTACCGATCATTCCGAATGCAGGCGCTATTTTCCCCCAGTCATCGAAGAGCTTTATTCCGACCGAGTGACGCTCCTGAAGTTGGTTCAGATCGTTGTAGAGCACGCTTTTTATGATATCCGGGTCGGTTCCGTCTACGACGAGCTGTATACCTTTTCGCATGAACTCGTCTTCGACCTCCTCCAGGTCGTCCTCGAGCGCCAGCAATCCTTCACGACGTGCCTTTTCGGAAAAATTCACCATGCTCGAGATGATCCGCTCGTACTCGATGACCGGCACCCGCAAAACGATATTGATGTAGCGCATCACACCGAGCACCCGGCTCATCGGATTCGCCACGAGAATGGCCGCAAATGATCCACCGATAACCATGAAAATCGACGGCACGTTGATGTAGGCGAAAACGTTGCCTCCGTTTGAGAGGATGGCCATGATTATCATGGCACCACCGAGGGCTACTCCGACGATTGTACCGAGATCCATAACGGACTACTCCTCGTTCTTAAACGCCCCGATCCGGCGTCTGTATTCGACGATTCTATCAAATATGTACTGGTAGTCCTCCTGGACTACCAGTCGTTTTCCGGAGAGCATGATCAGCGTGGTGTCGGGGTTCAGCTCTATATACTCGATCAGATGCGGATTAACGTAATATTCCGTCCCCCCCAGCCTTGTTACCTTTATCATCTACCGGCTAATACCATAGTACTTACTTATCGTTTCAATGTTAAGAGTTCCTGTAACATCTGATCGCTCGTTTGAATCGTCCGCGAATTGGCCTGAAAACCGCGTTGCGTGACGATCATATCGGTAAATTGCTCGGCAAGATCCACGTTGCTCATCTCGAGTGCACCTGCTATCACTTTACCTTTGCCTGCTATTCCCGACTCCCCGATGTTGGCTTCTCCCGAGTTTATCGACTGCTCGTAGCTGTTTTCACCGGCCTT
>CAYLZA010000522.1:0-3229 GCA_964387575.1 uncultured Spirochaetales bacterium
TGAGTTAATGTCGATTTGCTCAAATTCTTTCGGTAGGCTTCTCCTGAATAGCCCGTTTTACGTCCTTGAATCCGGCGTTTATCCGCTCTCCGACAAAAATCATCTACGCATCCTCCTCGTATAGCTCGTTCATGATATGTTGAACCGTAAGTATTGCACGCGGATGACTCATGATCAGAATATCCGCTCCTGCCTGCAGATAGACGCTCGCACACGTTGCTTCCCACATAGCTCCCCGCTTGTCCTGTTCGCCCCAGCCGGGAAGCTCATCTTCCGTGGCAACCGCTTCCTTTACGCGCCAGACTTCATTTCCGACGTCACAGATCTGCGGCGCGGCCATAAGTGAATCACCTTTGAGCCCGGCGATCCGGGCGCGCTCGAGAATCGTATATACATAATCGAATCCATAACCGAGCGATGCGGTCGTCTGAAACATAACGACATCCTTGAGGTCGAATCCTGCATCCTGGAGGAGGATATTCACCTGCTTGCCGATGTTGATGTCGACCGGTGCTTCGGAAATTATCTTGTGCTTGTCCGCCTTGCAGATAGCAACCACCGTCATATAGTTACTTTCCTTTGCCGAACCGATGAGACAGTTTTCCCCGCGCGCCGCCTGTGAGCATTCCGGGAGAATTGCATTGTCTTTTTCATCGTCTCCACATCCCCAGATGACCAACGGCACATCTACCGCCTTTAAAATGCTCGTTACGGTTTTCGCACACTCCTCCGGCGAAGCGTCCTTCCCGGACGGATCGGCACCAATGAGTCTGAGGCTGATCATATCGACACCGAGCTCCTCTACCGATTTTTGCGCCCATTCCGCCGGGGATTGGATTTCGCTTCCGATAGCTTTTTGAAGCGACTCGGGCCAGTCGGGAACGGTGTCGGCGACGAAACCCGCGATGACCGCCTTGTGCGGGATGTCACCTTCGAACGAGAGTAGCGGTAACGTCGACTGCCCGCCGACCGTAACGGTTTTACCGCGAGTTCCACCTTCGGATGAGGTGGCGCCGATCGTCACCTCGTTGATCGAGTGAGTCCATTTCTCCTTTACATCCGGTAGCTGCATATTACCCTCCAATCTTTTCGATAATCGTCTCGATTGCCTGACCTGCCGGCGTTGATCCGTTGAGACCGCTCATATCGCCCCGTTGCACGGCGCTTCTGAGGTTTTCGTCAAAGGGCACACGACAGAGTAGCTCCATGCCGAGGTTCTCTATCTCATGTCCCACATCAAACTGCGTCGCATCACCCGCCATATTTAAAACGACATATGTTTTTTTTATTCTTCCCTCGACCGACTTCATCGTTTCCCCGATACGCCGTGCAGATCCGACCGCAAGAGGATTGTCGTTTACTACGATGAGGAGCGAATCTATATCGCGTGTCGTTCTCCGGCTGATGTGCTCGAGCCCGGCTTCGTTATCCATAACGAGCCAGCGGTACGATGGGGAAAGATCATCGACGAACTTTCGGATCAGATTGTTCAGATAGCAGTAACAGCCGGATCCTTCACCGCGCCCCATCGTAAGTAGATCGAATCCTTCCGCTTCGACGATGAGCTCATGCAATCCCGCTTCCACGTACGCCGCTTTCGACATACCGGCGGGGAAGTTTTTGATCTCTTTGAGCGCTTCCTCACGCATATCACCGATGGTTTGTTCTACATCGACGTTGAGCAACATCGACATGTTCGCGTCGGGATCGGCGTCGACGACGAGAATCGGCGTTTCCCCCCGGCGCTTCAACGAAAGAACAATAAGCGAGGCGATTGTCGATTTTCCCGTGCCGCCTTTTCCGGCGACTGCAATACTCTTGGGCATCACTCGTTCCTCTGAAATAGCTCTATATCGGTATGGGGAATAAACAGAGCCTTTCTGAATTCGTCGACGTAGTCTTCTTCTCCCATCAGATCGTAATAGGTCGTGTTTTCGCGGATCTTTTCCACCGTGGACAAAGCTTCTTTGTAAAACGTTACGATTTTTGCCCCCTTGATCGACGTGTTTCCGACGAACTCGATAACGTTTCTATCGACGTTCGGTATCAGCCCGATATTCACCGCACTATCGATATTCAAACAGTTCCCGAATGCGCCGGCGATGTAGAAATGCTCGAGATCGGAAAACGAGAGCGAAAGCCGTTCCATAATCAGCTTAATAGCGGCGAAAATGGCTCCCTTTGCAGTTACGACGTTTTCTATATCCGATTCGCAGATATGAACCGGACTACCGGTCGCTGATCGATTCGTGTCGGCGATGATATAACACGGCACTCCGTCCTGTTTATCTATGCGGTATTCCGAATCGGTCACAAAAACACCGTTTCGGTCTATGATTCCCGCTTCGAGCAAAACGCTCACGAGATCGATGATACCCGATCCGCAAATACCGCGAACCGGTCCGGAACCGATGGTCTCGTATATAATCTGTTCGTCTTCGAGATAGACTTTCTCGATTGCGCCGATCTCTGCACGCATCCCGCACTCTTCACTCGCTCCCTCGAGCGCGGGTCCCGCCGATGCAGACGTTGCGATAAGCCATTCGCGATTTCCGACGACGATTTCTCCGTTGGTACCGATATCGACGAGAAGACTCAGCTCCTCCGACTCGTGCATCCCCGTTGCGAGAATTCCCGCGGTAATGTCGCTTCCGACCCAACCGCTGATCCCGGGCAGCGAATAGAGAAGCCCGCGGGCGCTGATCTCGATCCCCACCTCGGCCGCCCTGAGCGGCGAGGGTGCTACCGACACCGGTACATACGGATAACGGCGAATCGAATCGGTTCGAAGCCCGAGCAGAAAGTGGCTCATCGCCGTATTTCCCGCGCAGACGACTGCGGTGATATCTTTGAGCGAGATATGATTGTCACCGGCGAGACCGCGGATGAGTTGATTGATATCGCCGACGAGTAGCTTCTGTAGCTCGCCGACACCCTTTTTCTCGGCGCTCATCATCCGACCGGTCACTTCACGTCCATACATTCCCTGTGAATTGAAACACGCCTTTGCGTCTACGGTTTTCACCGCATTTGCATCGAGCAGATGCGCTACGATGGTCGTCGTTCCCATATCGACGGCGACGATATAATTGCTCGACGAAGTGTCACCACTCTCGACGTTCATCAGCTCGGCGATCTCCGCCCGTTGCCCGACGGTCGCCGTAACATCGTACGCGCTCTCCCTGAGGAGATCGTGAAGACTTTGTACGATTTTCAACCCGGTTTGAAA
>CAYLZA010000523.1:0-3227 GCA_964387575.1 uncultured Spirochaetales bacterium
AATGGCGGTGGTGTGGGTACTGCAGGCGATCTACGAGGAGGATTTCCTCGGGTTCAGCTACGGGTTTCGACCCGGACGTTCGCAACATCAGGCGCTGGATGCGATCTGGGTGGCGAGTATGCATCGGAAGGTGAACTGGGTGCTGGACGCGGATATCCGCGGGTTCTTCGACCACGTCTCGCATGAGTGGTTGGAGGAGCTCGTGGCGCACCAGGTCGGCGACCAGCGGGTCCTGCGGCGGAAGTTATGGAACAGCTCGGTATCGGCGATGCTCCGGCCGATGCCGGGAGAAACGGTGAGCTTCTCATTCCGTTGCTTCAGGAGCTGCAGAACACCTACGGCTATCTTCCACCCGACGTGCTCCGGTGGATGAGTGATAAATCGAGAATACCCTTGAGCCGGATGTACGGGGTTATCACGTTCTACTCACAATTCTATACCAGGCCCCGAGGGCGACACACCGTACGCTGCTGTCAGGGAAACGCCTGTCATGTAAAAGGCGGAAAACGGGTGGCCGAAGAGATCCGGGAAAAGCTCGGTGTAGATGAAGGGGAGACAACTACCGACGGTGCGTATACGTATGAAGAAGTGCAATGTCTCGGAACCTGTTTTCTCGCTCCCGTCGTCATGGTTGACGACGACTATTACGGAAATCTGACCCTTAAAAGCGCGGAAAAAATCTTTGAACACTACGAGTGAATCACGGATGAATCGAATCGCAACACCCTCCAATCTCGAAAAGCTCAAATCCGAGTACCGGGAGGTTCGTGGTCGAAAAAAAAAGCGGGTTTTGCTCTGTATGACCGGATGTCGATGAAATAATCGAGACATCTATCCAAAATCGAAAATCGGTAGATCGGCTCTGTGTCGAAGAAGATGAGGTGGTGCGCGTACAACCAGGGCAGGTTGCGTTTTATCGACATCTGCGGAGGGAAGTGCTCGCGCATTGCGAACGGGTCGATCCGAAGGAGATAGACGAGGCTATAGCGGCAGGAGCATACGAATCGGCCGCAAAGGCGCTGACCGCGATGACACCCGAGGATGTCATCGCGGAGGTGAAAGACGCGCGGCTCCGGGGGCGCGGCGGCGCCGGATTTCCTACCGGATTGAAGTGGACGTTCGCCCGTCGTGAAAAAGGTGAGGAAAAATACCTGATCTGCAACGCCGACGAAGGCGATCCGGGTGCGTTTATGGATCGTGCGCTTCTCGAAGGAGTTCCGCATCAGGTACTCGAGGGAATGATCATAGCCGCCTATGCGGTCGGCGCGAGTCGCGGCTTTATCTACGTCCGTGCCGAGTATCCGATAGCGGTAGCGCATATCAACCGGGCCATTGCTCAGGCGACGGAGGCGGGACTTCTGGGAAAGGACATCCTCGGAAGCGGGTTTGATTTTATCACCTATAGAATCGATCCGGATATCTGTATCGGTTGCACCAAGTGCCGTAAGGCGTGTCCGGTAAACGTAATTACCGGTGAGCGAAAGGAACCGCATGTGATCGATGTAACAGGATGCATCAAATGTGGAACTTGCGCCGATGTGTGCCCGGTCGATGCAGTCATCGTCAGCTGAGGGGGAGATAAATGTCCGACATAACCGTCACGATCGACGGTAATCAGATAACCGCACCGTACGGAAAGACGATACTCGATATTGCGTTGTCTCACGGTATCGATGTGCCGCATCTCTGTCATGATCCGCGGCTCAAACCGACCGGAGCGTGCAGACTCTGTGTAGTCGACGTCGAAAATCAACGGGGATTGCAAACCTCCTGTTCGCGAATAGCCGAGGACGGAATGGTCGTTCATACCGAAACCAACGAGATACGGAGGCTTCGGAAAACGATCCTCGAGCTTTTGATAAGCGAGCACCGACTCGTCTGTACGACCTGCGATGTCGATGGTGAGTGTCTGCTGCAGGACTACGCGTATCGGTACAACGTGAAAGAAGACCGGTTTCCGTATATCAAACCAAAGATAACCGAGCGAAACTACACAAGTGGAGACAAGGCGATCGTATACGATCCGACCAAATGTATTCGCTGTCAGCGCTGCATCCGGATCTGTGATGAGATCCAGATGGCGCATACCCTGACGTTGCGGGGCCGGGCAGGGGATGTTTTCGTAACGACCGGATTCAACGAAAAGCTCAAGGAGTCTCCGTGCGAGACCTGCGGGCAATGTATCAGCACGTGTCCGACCGGCGCGCTGTACGAAAAACGGGCAGTAGGAAAAGGGCGTGCGTTCGAGCTTGAACGGGTTCGGACGACCTGCCCCTACTGTGGGGTAGGGTGTCCGCTCGATCTTAACGTAGACCGGAGAACGAACACGGTCGTTCGGGCCACGAGCGAAATCGGATGTATTCCGAACGACGGCAATATAATGCAGAAGTTCGTCCGGTCCGTATTCGGAACGAACAACGTCGATCACTGCGCGCGTCTCTGTCATGCCTCGACGGTTGCCGGGCTTGCCCGTGCCTTCGGAAGCGGTGCGATGACCAACAGCATCGATGAGCTTCGGCACGCTCCTGCGGTGTTCGTCATCGGCTCGAATACGACCGAATGTCATCCGGTTATCGGGATACTCCTGAGACAGGCGGTAAACGACGGAACGACCAGGCTGATTGTAGCGGATCCACGGCGAATTTCTCTCGTGGAGAATGCCGAAGTCTATATGCAGCAAAAACCCGGTACCGATGTAGCCCTGGTAAACGGGATGATGCACGTAATTCTCGAAGAAGGGCTTGCGGATCGTGATTTCATAGCCGAACGTACCGAAGGATTCGATGAGATAGAAAAAATCATCGCCGAATACACTACGGATCGGGTGGAAAAAATCACCGGAGTTCCGGCGGAACGTATCGCCGAAGCCGCGCGAATCTTTGCAACCGCACCGGCTGCGGGAGAACTGCACGGATTGTACATCATGGGAGAGAATCCGATGTTGAGCGACCCGGATATCAACCATGTGGCCGAAGCGCTCGAAACCGTCGATTTTCTCGTGGTTCAGGACATCTTTCTCAATGAGACCGGGCAATTCGCGGATGTAGTGCTTCCGGCAACCAGCTTTGCCGAGAAAGACGGAACCTTTACCAATACCGAACGAAGGGTCCAGCGGGTTCGAAAGGCAGTGGCGCCGCCGGGGGAGGCACGCGAAGACTGGCGGATCATCTGCAGCATCACCGAACGGATGGGGCGTCCGATGCACTACGAAAGCGCCTCACAGGTGC
>CAYLZA010000524.1:0-3223 GCA_964387575.1 uncultured Spirochaetales bacterium
CGGGCAAGCATGCGCGCGTACGCCGCTCCCACGCCGCGTGATCCTCCAGCAACAACCGCCCACGGACCATACCTCGCCTTCAAATACCGAAGCTCCCGCACGTGCGTTTCCTCTCCCTTACTTTCCGTCCACTCACAGCATCAAGTTAAACGATCCGGTCATCTCTAATTGACAGTCTGGTTCCCGAATGCAGATAGGCGATGCCGAACGACAGGCGTTTTATGTCGATCTTGCCGAGATCCGCTTCCCGCATATGCCGCCTAAGCTCCTCCGGTTGCAGAAAGTTCATGACCGACGAGTAGAGATAGCCGTAAGCCTTCCAGTAACCGGATATTTTCGCGCCGAGAGGTTCCATCACATGACGCATATACCGGCGAAAAATGATACCGAACGGCGTATTCGGTACGGGAGTAAACTCGAGTATCAACACTCGTCCCCCCGGCTTGACCACCCGCGCCAATTCGCGGACGCCGCCCGGCCAGTCGGGAAGATTTCGAAGACCGAAGGCAATCGCGGCGATATCGAACGTTGCATCCTCGAACGGAAGGTTCATCGCATCGCTTCGCATGAGCGTCACTCTGTCGGATACGCCGGCCCGGTCGACTTTTCGACGTCCCCTGACAATCATCTCCTGAGAGAAATCAACACCGGTGACATGTACATCAGGATATTTACGCGTAAAGGCGATTGCGACATCCGCCGTCCCGGTGCATACGTCGAGAACTCGTTCCGCTTTGAGCGACCCGGCGAGCTTTACCAGCCTTCGCCTCCATAGCCTGTCCATATTCAGGCTGAACAGATGGTTTAGAGAATCATAGGTAGCGACGATGCTTGAAAACATCTCATGGATGTTCGTTCCAGGATAAAGCTTGTCGATTTTTTCCCACCATAAGCTCTTCGAGCACCTTTTTCGCAAAACAGCTGTCTCCTCTATCGGTTCATACCTGCATGACCGGTGCAAATACAAAAATGGTCGTCGCCCAAATCGAATGAGAAATAATACCGGGAATGAGGCTTTGCTCCCGCGCGAATATTGCACACCACACGACACCGGCAACTAATGCTGCAAGGATGAGGGGAAGGTTGAGCGTTACGATGTGAACGCCGGTATAGGCAAAGACCGCAAGTGCGTAGCCTACGCGTCGCCCGAGGTGTTGCGTAAGAGTTCTTTGAAGAAACCCGCGCCAGTATATTTCCTCCGCAGGGCTTGTAATAAAGAGCAACAAGAACGCGACCAGGCTCGACGGGACCCCGCTCCCGGTTGAATAAACGGCCCCGATCGATTCCTCCGCACTCGGGATAATAGCGATGAGCACGAGCTTGCCTAACAGAAAAACTCCGTACAGAAATGCGGCGGAAACGATTCCGATCACTACATGCCGAAGACGGACACGTAATAGTGATTTCAGATTCCCGAACGAGGAAGCGATGGCTACGGTTGCCAGAACGATTGTCGCCACCGCCATTTTCACCCAGAATTTGCTGATTGGAAGCTCAAATACGACGTACCACAACACCGCCGCCGGCACCAAACTCAGATATGCCGTGCGTCGTGTCCTACGTTCGTTTATTAGTCGTTTAGTGCGTAAGAACGATTTTTCCCCCATGTTCCCCTTTCGCCACTTTACGGTGAGCATGCGCCGCTTCGGAAATCGGTAGCAAGGAATCAATGACAGGATGTACACGTTTCCGTGCAACAAGATCGAGTAATGCGTGAAGATCGTTCATTGTGCCGAGAAAGAATCCGTGAATGGATCGGTGATGGAAATACGTACGGTGGATATTGAGCGTCGTCTCTCTTCCGGTCATGATTCCGCACACGAGCAATTTGCCTCCATTTTCTAAAAGCGAGAAGCTCTTCTCGAACGTTTCCGCGCCGATGTAGTCAAGCACCAGCTGAACGCCGTCAGGTGCCAATTTGCGTATCTGTTCGGCGACATCGTATCGGCTACGATCGATACACTCGTCGGCCCCGATAGATCGAACCATCTCGGTACGAGCAGCGTTTCCGGCCGAAGAAAGCACGCGCGCACCGGCCGCCTTTGCGATTTGTACCGCCATGGTACCTACGTTGCCGCTTCCGCCCCACAAAAACACGGTTTCTCCCGGACGGACTCTTCCGACCGTGTGCATGGCATGATAGGCGGTCAGTCCGGCCACCGGAAGGGCAGTAGCTTCCTCGAAACTGACTTCGGATGGGAGTACAACCACGTTCTCGGCAGGAACCGAAATATACTATGCATAGCCGCCATGAAGCTGAATACCGATGGTCTTCCAGTCGGCGCAGAGATTCGGCCGTTGTGAAAGACAGAGTCCACATCGGCCGCAAGATACGAGCGGGTATACCAGCACCCGCTCGCCGACGGTAACCGTTTCCACCCTCCAGCCTATGTCACTCACAATTCCCGCAATATCCCCGCCGCAGATCCTCGGCAGAGGCAATTCCACTCCCGGATAACCGCCTCTAACCAGAAAATCCATCCGATTCACGCCGGTGGCCTTTACCTCTATACGCACATGATCCTCCGGCAGCTCGGGTATCGGGTAATCATCCACCATTGTGAGCACTTCCGGTCCTCCGTATTTGGGGATTATCATCGCTTTCATTTCTTGCTGCCTCCGCTTCAATTAGATCAAACACGATGCATATTACCTAAGGTAGAGAACCTTTCAAAACCAGTCAACTTAATACCACCAGACGGTTCGGTATTCATGTTGAAATCACCATGTGAATTGAGTAAAATTATTATTAATTGTATCAAGTATTTGGAGGGGTATATGGGCTCTGGTGAATCGCAAATCTTGCAATCGGAACCGGGACAGTCGGGAGGACTGCGGGAGGCCGTCCGATCACGAAGAAGTATACGCCAATACCTGGACAAACCCGTTCCGGAATCGACGATCAGAGAGATTATAGAGGATGCTCGCTGGGCGCCGTCGTGGGCAAATACGCAACCGTGGGAGATGATCGTTGTGACCGGCAAACCTCTGGAGAAATTCAAGCGTGAAAATCGGGAGGCGCTGCTCGAGGGAAAAACCTCGTCGCCGGATATACCAATGCCGATCGAATGGCCACAAGAGCTCAGGAATCGGCGCGTCGAGTTGGCCAGGACCATTTACCAATCGCTTTCCATAGATCGAGACGACGCCGACGCACGCCTACAGTACTATGCCGAAATGTACCATCTCTTCGATGCACCCGCGCTCGTTCTCTTCGTTATCG
>CAYLZA010000525.1:0-3221 GCA_964387575.1 uncultured Spirochaetales bacterium
TTCGCTTCTCGGTACTGCAAGTGACATCGTTTGTACGATAGCCGGTGTCGACATCGTCGTGGCGTATGCGCCGAGGGAGGAAGGAGTCAAATTCTCGGTTCGAAGCATAACACCGACGGTCAAGGCAAACGAGATGATACGAGCCATCCTCGCAGATGTAGGCTTTGGCGGTGGCCACGACTCGATGGCAGGCGGATTTCTTCCGGCCGATCGAGTACCTGCGGATCGCAGCCTCGATACGTTTATCCGTCACAGAACGATCTCGTTCGTAGAAGGATAGCGGGACCGGTCGCTCTGCGCCATGTCGTCGACTATGTCGCCCTGTCCTCGTCCTCGACATTCAGATCGATAACTTCCTGCTCCACGCCGACGGCGGAAGACTCTATGGCGTTGAGAAGCCCTTTCAAGGCGGGGATATCGATCGCCCTGCATTTCGCGAGGGCGCTCTCATTCAGCGGATATCCGAATTCCTTGTAGCGGGCGTAAATCCGTTCGTCCATGTAAAACGGATGAAGGCCTGTGCCCCAGACGTTTTCGATTTCACCGAAAATTGCTACTCCTTCCGGATCGAGATCGCCGAAATGATAGAGCTCCACTTGGTTTTTGGCGAGCAGACGAAGAAGCGACCGTACCGCGTTGTTCGGGTGACCACCACAGTAGATGAAACCCGCAAACTCGGTTGCCACGCGGGCATTCGGTACCGCGTAGAAGGACTCTTTGTTTTCGATTGACAGGATATTTGATCCGGCCGGCAAAGTTATTGCTTGGGCAGCTTCGATTGTCGAGTGAGGAAGACTTACGGTTCGCCCGTGCATCGGCCATTCGGTTCCATCGGAAAACACGAGATGCCCGTTCAGCCTCAGCAGAGCTTCCGGATACCGGCGTGCCAACCCCATGTGCTCCGAAAACGAAAACCCGCACGCCTTATTCGTCAGTTGATCGGCCGCTCTGAGAAGCGCTTCGAGTCGTTTGCTGTTGTTAAACAGCCGCACGCTCAGCCCTCTCAACGGTGCCGAACGGGCTTGCTTCGGTGTCAGATCGAGCAATGTGAACAGATCGCGAAGTATTTCGGGTGTTTCTACAGGGAGGATGTTGAATTGGTCGAGCTCGGAGTGAATGTGCGCTTTCACCGTAGCTCCCCATTCGGTTTGCGGTTTCCATCGGTCGCATATGTCGCGCATGTGGTCCCGTAATTCACCCGGACTCCGTTCGCCCGAGAGCGTATAGAGTAGCTTCGGATCTTCGAGATAGAGCGCTTCTACCGCATCGCCGTCGCGGAACTTCTTCCACTTCGCCTGGACTACGCCGGCCGAGATCAGAGCTTCGACGCCTCGCAAGAAGTCCTCTTTGGCGTCTACATCTTCGTTGATTTCCGGGAAAAATCGTTCCCAGTTTCCCTTCCGAAGCTTCCGGCCGCCCCGGTAGTGCGCAGACCCGGGATACGCCCGAGTGAATCGCGAAAGAATTGCCTTTGCATATTCATTGAGCACCGGACCGGCCGCACCGCGTGGCACCCGGTTGGGTCCCGTGCTCGTGTCGCCACGCTCCGAATCAGCCAACGGTTACCTCGTCGGATTCGTCTTCCCCGAGTACCTCGTAGTCGCGTATGAATGCCGTATAGTCCTTACGAAGCACCAGGTTCGTATAATCCATATGTGGAGCTATCGATTCGATTTTCTCGGTAGGAACAGCGGTAATAATCTGCATATTGAGTTGCTTGAAAAACGTTACCATCTTACCAATACGTTCATCATCCATCTTGTTGAATGCTTCGTCGAAAAGCACTAATCGGACGGCTCCGGGCTCGTCTTTATAAAATCGAAAAAAGCTCGCCGCAATAGCGACGTAATAGGGTGTTTGTGTTTCACCTCCTGATTTTTCCCGCAACACCTTGGTAAGCGATGATTCCAACGGTTTCCCGGTCTCCCGGTCGATGGTCTGCGTATGCCTTATCCGGATATCGTACTGATAGTACTGCCGATAGTCACATATATCGCGCACTTCCTCCGAGTCGAGATCGTTGTCGAGAATGCTTTGGAACAACGCCTCGATGCTTTCCCGCTGCTCGTCGGACGCGAGCGCTTCAAAGAGCGTTCCTTCGTACTCCTGTATTTCGGCAGCGCTTTGTATCACGTCGAGAATTTTGCGTTTTTCCGGGCGTTCCTCTATGCTGAAGCGGTACTGATCCTGACCGAAGTGAATCATACCCAAGGTGTGATTGATTTCCTTGAAGCTTTCCTTTGCGTCGGTGATGTATTCGTTGAGACGGCTGACGAAATGCTCTCTGAATTGTTTCTCCGCCTCTTCCCTGGCTCGTCGTATACGTTCCTTGTATTCGGGTAACTCCGTTTCCTTGTACTTAATCAAAGTCTCTGAAAAATCATCGGAATCGTAGGCCGTAGAAAGATAAATCGTAAATGTATGATTAAAGGTGTTTTTGAGCTCGGTTAATCGGGACATGCTTTTTTCGAGTCTCGTACGCAGCCCTTTTATGGCCGATTCATAGCGCTGTATGAGGTCGACGTACCGGTACTCGTCCTGGACGCGCTCCTTTCGTATTCGTTCGCGATAATAGCTTTCGAACTTCTCGCGAAGATCTTCGTGCTCCCGCAGGAATTCTTCGAGTACCTCGGAAACCTGCTCCTCCTCGGATTTGATCCTCTCGAGCTCCGCCGTCAGGTGGTCGTAACTGGTTTGATGGGAGCCCAGGCGGCGGTTGTTTTCCTCGATCTCCTTTTCGACACTCCGTATCGTCTCGGTAATCCCGGCAATCTGCACCTGTATCTCTTCGAAGGAGGCGGTATCCAGCGAATCGAGCCGATTCTCGGTTTCGGCAATCTCATCCGATAATCGCTTTACTTCATCCCGGGCTCCCGAGAGATTGATGCACTCATACAAGGTTGCGTAGACACGCGACAAAAGCTCCGATCGTTCCGTGTGCTGCTTTACTTTTCGGGTATGCTCGTCGAGGGTAGCGGTGGTATTGTTGATGAGCTGCTTCAGCTCTTCGAGCCGTTTCCGCTTCGCCTCTTTTCCGATATACCAGCGTGAGTAGATCTCTTCCTTGATCCGTGACGCCGTGTGCCCGGAATAACGCATACACTCCCGGGTGACCGCTTTAGTGAACGTTTTCAGCGTTTCGATATCGGCGCGAATTACGTTTCCGAGCAGATACGATACATAACGACGTGCCAATGGAGTCGAGGCTTCCACCACCTCTG
>CAYLZA010000526.1:0-3212 GCA_964387575.1 uncultured Spirochaetales bacterium
GGAGATTCTTGCCCCACCGGTGATGGAGGCCCCCGAAATCAGCTACGATACCGTTCCGGTTCGCCGGGGGACGATCGAAGAGAGTCTTCGAGTTACCGGCAATTTCGTGTATGCCGATCAATACTCGGTATCATTCAAGTCGAGAACCGGTCGATTAGAAGCAATCGAAGTCGAGTACGGAGAAGTCGTCCGGGAAGGCGATGTGCTGGCAACGTTGGAAACCGGCAATTTGTTGATACAGATCAAGCAACAGGAAATACGCGTACGAAAGGCGGAGCTCAATGCAGAGCGAAAACGGTTGAGCGGCGCCGATAAATATGACCGTGAAATTGTGGCGCTCGATCTCGAGCTCGCGGAGCTTCAGCTGCAGCAGCTCGAGAACGATCTCGAGGGGTCTCGATTACGCGCGCCGATCGGCGGCGAGATAATCTACATAACCAACGCCGTGGAGGGGAGCTATATCGATCCGTACAAAACGATCGTACAGATAGCCGATCCTTCCCGGATGTATCTCTCTTACAACGGAGGTAATCTCTCCGAGTTCAGGTTGGGGATGAATGTTACCGTACTCATCAGCCGGGAAGAATACTCGGGAGAGGTGGTGATGACGCCGGCTGAGTTTCCGATAGACGCATCGGAATCGCAGCGCAGACAGATCTACGTGGAAGTGGATGATTTACCGGCTGATGTGGAGAAGGGTGATTCAGGGGTTATCTATCTCGTTCAGGCACGATCCGAAAACACGTTGATCATTCCGCGGAGTCAGGTACAGCGGTATATGGGCCGAACGTTTGTCTATGTGCTCGAGGACGGGCTGAGAGCCGAGAGAAACATCGAGATGGGTATAGAAACCGCCACAGAGGTCGAGGTCAAGGCCGGCCTCGAAGAGGGCGAGCTCGTCGTAAAACGCTGAGACCACTATGCTTAGGCTTGTACTCCAGAAAATGCTACACAACGGCTGGATGGTTCTGTGCCTTGCCGCAGGATCGCTTCTGGCCGTGGCACTTATCTCGAGCATACCCATGTACACCGACGGGATCATGCAACGCATGCTGGTTCGCGATCTCGAAGGATTTCAGCGGGAAAGCTTGGTGTACCCAGGAAATATATCGGCCCGGTTTAATTTTTATAATCCGAACATCGATACCGACCGCGCCCAATTCTACGAGTATATAAATAGAAACACCGAAGAAGAGTTTATCCCGAAGCTCGGTCTTCCGGTCCTCGAGCAGTCGAGGCACGCCGTGCTCGATTACTGGCTCAGTGTCGATGTTGAGCGTCCGGAGGAGGAAAATCAGCGGCCGAATACGCAGGTGCAGGCGGTAGAGGGAATAGGCGATCACATACATATTCTTCACGGCCGGATGTATGAGCCGGGAATCGTCGACGGTGCATACGAGGTGATCGTTACCGAACAGGGGATGATGAATCTCGATCTTACGCTCGGACACACCTATTCGGTATTCAATATGATGAACGAAGAACCTGCGTTCAAGGTCCGGGTTGTTGGAATTTTCGAGCCTGAATCAACTCAGGGGCTTTTCTGGTTTCGCAGACTACGTGAGTTCGCCGACAGCTACATCATGGATTTCGAGACGTTCGAGCGCGACTTCATCTACGACTATATACCGAATCTTACCTACGTCTACTGGTTTTTCGCGCTCGATTATGAGCAGATTACGGTGGACCAGCTTCCGGGGCTGCTTTCGACCATTCAGCGGTACGATCGGCTTACACACGAATATCGAATCGATTTCACGTTTCGCGTATTACCCATTTTCGAGGAGTACAACAAACGAGCGAATGTATTGAGCCTGATGCTGCTCTTTCTTCAAACCCCGGTGCTTCTCATGCTCGTGTTCTTCATCTATATGGTCTCACAGCTCGTGGTGAGCAACGAGAGAAACGAGATCGCCGTCCTCAAGAGCAGGGGCGCCGGATTGAATCAGGTGTTCAACGTGTATCTCGCGGAGAGCGTGATTCTCGGACTTGCGGCGCTCGTAATAGGTCCGCTCACCGGATTCATCATTTGTTCGATCCTCGGATCGGCCAATGGATTTATGGAATTCGTCCAGCGGGTAGGGCTTCCGGTACGGCTCAATCTTCACACGTATCTCTACGCACTCGGAGGATTCGTTCTTTTCGTCGTCACCATGCTGCTTCCGGTCATTGTCTATTCGAGAACGACGATCGTCGAGCACAAACGAAGTAATGTCAGAACCGGGAGGAAGGTGTTCTGGAAACGATTTTATCTCGATGTCGTGCTCATCGCGCTTTCGGGATACGGATTGTACAGCTACAACGCGCAGCAGGAGGTTCTCGCAATCACCGGGGTCGAAGGGGCAGCACTTCCGGTGGATCCGCTGCTGTTCGGAATCTCGGTGCTCTTCATTCTCGGAACGGGGCTTCTCGTGCTCAGGCTCTTTCCGTACTTCGTAAACCTCCTCTTCTCGCTCGGTAAGCGTATCTGGAAACCTCACACCTATGCGGCCTTTATACAGGTCGCTCGTTCGGGAGGCATACAGCAGTTTCTGATGATTTTCCTGATCCTCTCACTCTCGATCGGCGTATTCAACAGCACTGCGGCTCGAACGATAAATCGAAATGTAGAAGACAAGATACGATATGACATCGGTGCCGATATTGCGGTTACGCCGCACTGGCAGGACTTGAACGCTCCTATGGATCCTCTCGGAGAAAGCGAGGCGGGGTTGACCGCCACGAGCGGGATGGGGGAACAGACCGTTTCGACCGGCGGCGCACCTCAGTATATCGAGCCTCCGTTCGACATCTATCGAAATATCGAGGGAGTCGAGACGGCAACCAAGGTGTATCGAAACGACAGAGTCTCTCTCAGGCTCCCCGGAGGACGAAGCTCGACCGCGGAGCTGATGGGAATCGTCCCACACGAGTTTGCAAAAGTTGCATGGTTCAGGCGAGATTTGCTTCCGCATCACTGGTACAACTATCTGAATTTGGTTGCGACCTCGCCGAAGGCGATGCTCGTTTCGCGTTCACTCCAGGAGCAATACGATCTCGAACAGGGCGACTCGATTCTCGTTACGTGGGCGGGGCAGGGAACCGTGGAGGGGCTCATTTACGCTTTTGTCGAATACTGGCCCGCGATCAATCCTCGGGGTTCGGGAACCGGTCATCATTTTGTCATCTCAAACCTGACGCTTCTCCATGCAAAGATGGCGATGGAGCCGTAT
>CAYLZA010000527.1:0-3209 GCA_964387575.1 uncultured Spirochaetales bacterium
AAGCGCGGCGTACAACGACGGTAAAATCCGTCACATTGCACTGGCAATTCATCAAAGCCTCAACGGGGTGAGTGAAGAAGAGCGTGAGCTCGGAACGACCTATCTTCGCTGGGCTGCCGAACGGCAGGTGAGAAAAGGGGCTAAATTCCTCGATATAAATGTGGACGAGTACACGAACGACACGAGCGAACGTGTCGAGATAATGAAATGGCTCGCTACGTATCTCTCGCAACAGTATGAAACTGCGCTCAGCATAGATTCCTCGAACGTGGAAGCGATTGCAGCGGGGCTTTCGTGCGTACGAAAAGACGTTACGCCGATGGTCAACTCGGTAAGTCTCGAGCGTGAGGACGCGGTCGATATCGTTATCGATCACAAAGCGGATGCAATCGTCAGCGCGGCCGCGAAAAAAGGGCTTCCTTCCACCGTAGAGGAGCGGATGACGAACTTCCGCGAAATAGCCTCGATTCTCGAAAAAAAGGGAATGGAGAGAAAAAAGATGCACATGGATCCGCTGGTTTTTCCGATCAGCGTTGATCCGATGAACGGAAAGAGTTTCCTCGAATCGACCGAAACGGTGGCTAAGGAGTTTCCGGGGGTGAGTATCTCGGGCGGATTGAGCAACGTTTCGTTCGGGATGCCCAACAGAAAACTCCTCAATATGGTATTCACCTGGATGTTCGTCGAGTCAGGCGGAACCGGTGGTATCATCGATCCGGTACAGATGCCGCCCCAGGCGATCGGAGAGCTCGACCCTGAATCAGAGTCGTTCAAGCTTGCGAAAGCGGTCCTCGACGGCTCGGACATGTTCGGAGGAGAGTATATTGCAGCACACAGAGAAGGGAAATTATAGGCACAACTATGAAAGACTACATAGCTGATAAAAGATATCATATAGAGCTCGTTCCGCCGAAGCAGAGCTCGGAAGAGCTCGAGAAGGAGCTCGGAAAGCTCGAGCGCCGGTACAACCGCGTTGTCGACAAAGGCTATATCGCATGCATCTGTGACAACGCGATGGGAAACATCAGCTTTCAGGGAACCGAGCTGATCGACGAGCTCGGTCTGGAAGTAAAACCAGGGCTCGTCTCGATTCACCTCAATACGTTCCACACGAAGCAGGAGCTCGACGAAATTCTCAAGGCCGGCGTCGATAATAATATAGAAGACATTCTCGTCGTTACCGGTGACGGAAACGAGCGATTGCCCAAGCTGACCCCGGAGGATATCGGGGTGGAAGGTGTCGAGTCGGTCACGAGCGTGGAGCTTCTCAAGTACATTCGCCGCGAATACAACGATACGTTCACGCTCGGTGTGGCGTTCAATCCGTATGAGCCGGCGGATCACGAAATCGAGAAAATGAAGCGAAAAGTCGATGCGAGCGCCGAATATGCAATAACGCAGCCGGTTATCGAACAGCACGAGCTCGTCGACAAGCTGTTGGAAGATTTCGATATTCCGGTTATCGTTGAATCGTGGATGTCGCGGAAATTGCATCTACTTTCAGACGCGGTCGGATATGAGATTCCCGAGGATACTCTCTACGATCCTATCGAGAACCTGAAAACGCTTCATGAGCGATATGAAGGCTGTGGTTTTTATCTCGCGTTCGTCGGTTTTAAAACGCAATTTCCCGTGCTCCCGGAAATCTGGCCGTAAACGGGGTCGTTATGAATATAGCGGTATGTGTCAAGCAGATACCCGAATCACTCGAAGTAAACGTGGACGAAACGCACGGTCGTCCCGACTGGAGCTCGACAAAGGCGGCGATGAATCCGTTCGACGCGTATGCAGTCGAGGAAGGGGTTCGACTCGTCGAAAAACACGGCGGAAAGGTGACGGCAATCTCCGTCGGTCCCGCATCCGCGGAATCGGTGTTGCGGGAGGCGATTGCCGCCGGCGCATCGGAAGCGATTCTCCTGGTCGACGAGGAGCACGAAACACGCGACAGTTGGGGAACGGCGAAATTGCTCGAAGCGGCAATACGCAAGAGAGGTGATATCGATCTGGTGCTGTGCGGCAAACAATCGGCCGACGGAGATACCGGTCAGCTCGGGCCGATGCTCGGGGGATTCCTCGACCGGCCGCAGGCGATCTACGTTTCCGCGATTACCGACAGCAGCGACGACACTATCGTCTGTAATCGAATGAGCGAAACCGGATATGAAAGTTGCGCGCTCGAGCTTCCGGCGGTTGTTACGGTGGTAAAAGACATCAACGCTCCGAGGATTCCCTCTCTACGAAGCAGGATGGCGGCAAAAAAGGCCGAGATCCAATCCTGGAGCATCGGTGATCTGGGAATCGACGAAGATGCGTACGCGCCACGAGTCAACGTTACCGCAACACGACGACCAACCGGACAGGAGCGGAATACGCTCGTACTCGAAGGTCCCCCCGAAGAGTGTGCGGTTCGCGTCGTGGAAGAAATCGAACGTTTTCTCAAGAAATAACACTATGAAAATTGAAGCGAACAACGAATATCGAGATATCTGGGTTATTGCCGAGACCGCAAACGCCGAAATCCAACCTGTCACATATGAAGCAATTACTGCTGCACATCAGCTGGCCGAAAAACGTTCATGCTCGGTTCATGCGGTGCTCATCGGATCGGGAGTAAAAGAATTGATCGAGGATCTGCATTCACGCGGTATCGCATCGGTTATCACCGTCGATGACGAACGGCTCGAGCACGTCGTCGAAGAAACATACGCGGCGGTCATCGCACGGCTCATACGGCAAAAAAAACCCGAAATCGTTCTGGCGGCGGCGACGTTCGTCGGGCGAAGCCTTCTCCCGCGAATCGCCGCCCTCGTCGATACCGGAGCAACCGCGGATTGCACCATGCTCGACGTTGATCCTGAGAGCAGTGATTTAATCCAGACACGCCCCGTATACAGCGGTAACAAAATAGCCGAAGTGCGAACGCGCGATTACCGACCATTGATATGTACCGTGCGACCGCGGGCATTTGCTCCGGCGGAAGCAACATCCGAAAGTCGCGGTGAAATGATCGTCGAGTCCCTCGAAGACTCGGATATGTTTGAGGGTAAACGAATCGTGCAAGTCGTCAACGACGAAGGAACTGAAATCAAGCTTTCCGATGCGAATTTCATCATCTCCGGAGGACGGGGATTGAAAGGACCGGACGGATTCAAGCTCCTCTCGGATCTGGCCGCCGACGTAGGCGGCGCGGTCGGTGCAAGCCGGGCGGC
>CAYLZA010000528.1:0-3207 GCA_964387575.1 uncultured Spirochaetales bacterium
ATCGACATCATGGGGGATAATGTCAACACTGCCGCGCGTCTGGTTTACGGTGAGCACCGGGGAAAGTTCGTTATCTCACCGCAGGCGTTTCGGTCGCTTCAGCCCGCAAGCAGAAAGCGATTTCACAAATATACGCCGCCTATAGTCTATATCGCCGAATAATCGTGCCTATATGATGCAATAGCCTGGACGATATACTCTGCTACGGAACGGCAGACATAACAAAAAATATTGCGGCCCAAATACACAGAAGAGGTGTTTGAATGAACAACAAAGAGCCGCCGGAAACGGTGGCAAAAGAAATAGAATTCTTTGACTGCGATGCCGGGGTCGGTGCGACCGGGCTGAACGCCGCTTCGATCAGAGAACCAGGGGAATTAATCGAGCTAATGGATCGATATCTCATCAGCACGTCGCTCGTCTATGATCGCGCGGCCGTGGAAACCGGCGCGTTCGATTCGTTCGACTTCATTGTGGATTTTTGCTCGGGAACTGATCGACTTATACCGACGATTCCGATCGTGCCGTCTGCGTGCCGGGAGCAGCCGGCACCACGTGAGCTTCTGGCGTTTATCGAAGACCAGGGGATCGGCGGAGCTCACGTGTTTCCGCTGCTTCACAACTTCGATATGGATCCTGATTCGATGGGATCCTTACTCGAGCTGCTCGAGGAACATCGGATCCCGGTTATCTATCACTCCATGGGTTACGCAACTCAGCACTGGGATCTCGAACCGGACTGGGGTCGAATACGCGAAACTGCCGACGCATTCCCGGAATTACCCATTATCATCTCGAGCACCGGTATGCTGCAGGGGCGGCGCTTTTTCCCGTTGATGGAGCAATGCAGCAATATTCGTATCGATCTTACATGCGCGATTTTCCAGACCCCCGAACATATTACCGACATATTCGGACCGGAGCGGATCGTCGTCGCAACGCATCTTCCTTTTGACGATCCCGGTCTCTACACGACCTGGATCTCATATAGCGCGCTATCGGATACGGCGAAAAGAAAGATCGGTTTCGGGAATATGAAACATATTATCGAGGCGATACAATGAAAACAATAGTAGATGCTGTAAGAAAAGGAGAACCGCTGGATATTACTCCGTTTATCGACGTGCATTGCCATTTCGGACACTGGGGTACGACGCTGGTTCCATACAAAGTCGACGATGTAAAATTTGTCGACGAAATGGACAGATACGGCTGCGATATGGTCTGGCTCAGTGCATCTCAACCCGGTTGGGCCGGTGACCTGTCGGCCAAAAACGATCTGGTGTTCGGCCTCGCAGACAAATATCCTGAAAGAATAGCTCCTTATTGTACGCTGTCTTCGAATACACCCGATACCGCGGTCGAAGAGCTCGAACGCTGTTTGTCGATGGGCCGATGCGTAGGTGTCAAGATGCATCGGTACAATCAACGACGATATACGATGAAAAGCGATTTCCTGCAGCCGGTGCTGGAAATCCTCAATGAGCGAAACCTGGTGTACCTGAACCATGTTTTCGTGGATCACGACTCGCTCGTATGGGCCGCCGATCGCTATTCGGATGTGCTCTTTCTGTCGGGGCACGGGGTCGATCGATTCATCAACGACCTGGCGTGTACACATGAAAATATCAGAGACTGCACGTGCGCGGCGCGCGAGCTGAATGCAATAAAGGATGAAGTGAATAGACTTGGGAGGAGCGACACCCTGCTCGTCGGAAGCGATTTCAATCTCTTTTATCTCGGATTCGGTATCGGTATGGTTGCGTACGCGGATATAAGCGAAGAGGCGAAACGGGATATCATAGGACGTAATGCGATTCGCCGTTTGAACCGTATAGCGTGGGGTCCTGAGATGATCGGAGCGCTCGGGCTCCGCTCGGCGGAGTAGCGTCTGCTCGCGTTGCGCCGGAGGCCTGCATCGGCCGCCGGCCGGCCGTCTACGCGAGCTCGAGATAAATCGTTTTTATCTCGAAGGGAGTAAACGAAAGGGAAAGCCCGTTTTTCCCGGTTTTCAATGCTCCGATGGGATTTTCGAGGATGTCCGTCTCTTCGGCTTTCGTTATCGTAAAACGAGTCGTCAACTGCGCCTCACACGCGACGCCTTCACTCTCGTACAACCGAAGAACAACGCCCGTTCCCGACTCTGAGCGCTTTATCGTGTCGACGACAACGCTTCCTTGGTCGATCCCGAACCAGCTCTGTTCGGGCGCATCGGGAGTCTCTTCGGCACGACGCACGAGAGGCGGGCTGTTCAGCTCGTACGCGGTACGCACGACGCCCGATTCTTCGAAGCCACCGTCGTGGGGTAGATACGAATAGGTAAACGTGTGAACACCACGATCGGCGGAGGGATCGGGAAGCGAGGAACTTCTCAGAAGCGAAAGCTCGAGCGATTTTCCGTAGGTGGAATAGCCGTATTTGCAGTCGTTGAGGAGCGCAATCCCCATATCGTGTCGTGACAGATCGGCAAACCGTTGACCGGCTACCTCAAAACGGGCGCGATCCCAGGATGTGTTGGAATGGGTCGGTCGTTTGATGGTCCCGTACTGGATTTCATAGGTGGTTTCGGTCGTATTGATCGTAGTCTCGGTGTGAACCTTCAACAGTTTATGGTCTTCCATCCAGTCCACGGTGTTGTCGATTCTGATCATCGCCGATCCGGCGTCGAGTGCGATATCCTGCTCCAACGTGGACCGATCCCCGATCTCGAATTTCTGGTAAATTACACCTCTAACATCCGACTCGAGCTTGACCCTCCGCTCGATCAGCCGCGCCTGTTCCGGAACCGTTTCGCGGTAATAATGGCTTATGTCCCAGGCGTCCCACGAATACGGTCGATCCTCCCAGACGAGGAGCTTGTTTGCCTTTCCCTCGAGAAACTCCCGGTCCATCTGTTTATCGATTATCGACGAGATCGTTCCGTCCTTATCGAGTTTCACCGATACGAAGGAGTTTTCGAGGTGTGTCTTACTCACGGTAACCGCATCTCCTGCGTTCCCGCCGGTCCCGGCGTTCTCACCCGCGGGCGAACCGCCGGCCCTGTCCGTATCGCTGTGTTCGATCCTTATCGTCGTATACCCGAAGGATGGAATCGTTGCCGTCGCGAGCACGCTCTCCTCGTGTGTTGTCCAGGGTAATGCGTTCCCCTCGGCGTCGGCCACACGCGCGATCTTCCCATCGGTGTCCGAAAGAGGAATCGAGACGACC
>CAYLZA010000529.1:0-3207 GCA_964387575.1 uncultured Spirochaetales bacterium
GAATGTCTTTCGTGGATTCACCATACGTTGACGTTCCGATGAAGCCTCGATCCAAACGGTTCGAATGAGAAAGCAATCGGTGAGATGCGAGAGTAACTGATGTACCGTGTCCTTTCCGATACTCAACCCCTGTGATTTGATTGATCGATAAAATTTCTCGACGCTGAACATCGAGCCGGCATTGCCCAATAGGTGCCGAACCATCCAGCGAAGTACGGTCACGTTCGACACAGTGTACCGTTCGACGACGTCTCTGAGGATGGTTACGTCCACATAATCGCTAAGTAATTGACGACGCGACGGCTGATCCAGCATCACTGCTTCAGGAAAACCACCAACCGTGAGATATTCGGTCAACTCGCGCTCTATCGTCGATCGTTCGGTCCCGGTTATTTGTTTCATGTTTTCCGGGTTCGAAACGCCCTTATACTCCAGGTATTCGCGAAAGCTGAACGGGTGTATGACGACCTCCCATGACCTTCCCCGAAGCGACGTAGCGATTTCCCGGGACAGCATGGATGCCGATGAGCCACTTATATATACCTCGACCAGCTCGGAATCGAGAATCCGTCGAATAAAACGCTCCCATCCGGTCACCGTTTGAATTTCATCGAAACACCAGGTTACCGGTGTCGACCTTCGGTAGTGCGGGTACCATCGGTAATACTCCTCCAACAAAAATCCCAAGTGCTCAGGATTTGCGGCTGTCAATGATTCATCTTCGAAATTGATAAAGGGAAGCGTGGATCGATCGGCGCCGGTTTTGAGCTTACTTTCCCGGATTTGATGGAGAAGACAGCGAGTCCGACAACTTCTCGGCCAGGCGGCGCCGAATAAGTGTATCCGGGGTTTTACCGGCACTGTTTATCCTTTTCATAAGGATAGAATATCGAATATTTATCCTTTCATCAAGGATAAATAGGCTTTGGGTGCGGATCATTGATATGATTCGCTATGCATATTTTATTGACAGATTGAAAATTACCAAAGAGCGATCGACCTGCCCCGGTCCGGTACCGAGACGTTCTTCTTATGGGGTTCCAGACAGAGCGGGAAAAGCACACTACTCAAACACGCATATCCTGAGGCCGTCTATATAGATCTTCTCAAATCTGAGGAATTCCGGCGCTATACCGAACGTACCGAGCTTCTCCGTCAGGAAATAGAACGGAACAATACAAAATTTATCGTCATTGATGAAATCCAAAAGGTACCGCCGCTGCTCAACGAAGTTCATTGGTTGTATGAAAACAAAGGCATCCATTTTGCACTTTGTGGTTCGAGTGCACGAAAGGTAAGAAAAGGGCAAGCCAATCTACTCGGGGGCCGGGGTATACACTACGAGATGTTCGGTTTTTCGGCGTTCGAGCTCGGCACCGATTTCGATATTCAGCGGATGTTGAATCACGGATATCTTCCGCCGATCCATTTGAGTAGCCGTTCTGAAAGACTGCTAAACACCTACATATCTCTTTACGTAAAAGAAGAAATCGCTGCGGAGGAATTGGTCCGACGACTGCCGGCGTAGTCAATTTTCTTGCCCGGCGTGGTAAAATGGAGCCCGGTTCAGAGCTCTTCGGAAAGGCATTCGAGAACTGGGTTTACCACGAGCTCTGCGCATACAATGTTTACAGAGAACGGTTTGCTGATTTCTATTACTGGCAGCTATCGGGAGGAACCGAGGTTGATTTCATCGTCAATCATATCGACTGCGCGATTGAATGTAAAACTACGGCCCGGATCTGCGGAAGTCATTTGAAAGGATTACGTCAGCTCATGATCGAGCACCCTGAGACGAAACGGCGTATCGTTGTCTGTCTGGAAACGAAAGACTGGAAAACGGAGGACGGAATCGAAGTAATGAAATTACTCTGGAACGAAGAGTTATTTTGATATTACGCACTGAACGCCCGACCGTATGAACCGGTACCGAAGAGGTCGCGGAAATCGCTGCGCTCCCTATGCAGGAGGAGACCCGAACATTGTGGAAACGGCTGAACGGACTCGATCAGCAACGACCGATGGTGTCGATCGATCAGATCCCCTGGCACGAGATGGCCGAACGCTTTTGATCTCGATCTGTTCGCCTACGTGCGCGGGGGATACTGGTCGTTCAGGGAGCGCCTGTTTCCAAGCACTTCGCCTCCGGGCACGACAGTCCGGCGTCTTCTGTTCTTCTTTCGGTAAAGATTTCAGTTGACCTCTCGTCTGTTGAGAGCGATTATATGGGAAACATCGAAATATCGAATAGAATGGAGGAAAAATGGCAGAGGAAAAAACGAGCTATCCCCGATTGAGACGTTTCAACCTCATCATGGGATTCCTGCATCTCGTCCAGGGCGTGTTCATGTGGGTCGTGAGCAACGACTCGACTCGGCCTATCTACACGAGTTTCTTGACCTTCGACGTCGCAAACAGGGCCCTGGTGCCGGATCCGCAGGTCTGGGTCGACCTCAGATTCGGTCCCGCCGTGGCGATTTTTCTGCTTCTTTCGGCGGTCGCACACTTTTATCTATCTACGATCGGTTACAAACCGTACGTGGCCAACCTCGAGCGCGGCAAGAATCCGATCCGATTCTTCGAGTATGCGCTTTCGTCTTCGGTCATGATCGTCGTGATATCGCTGCTCGTGGGCATCTACGAGCTCGGGGCGCTGATCGCGCTGTTCGGCGTGAACGCTGCAATGAACCTCTTCGGGAACTCGATGGAAGACGACAACGAGCACAACCCCAAGACCCGATGGGCGAGCTTCATCTACGGTTGCATCGCGGGGATCGTGCCGTGGATCGTCATCGCGATCTACTTCTTCGCCTCGGTCACCGGCGGCGAACAGAAACCCCCGGGGTTCGTCTACGCGATCGTCCCGACGCTCTTCGTGTTCTTCAATATCTTTGCTATCAACATGGTTCTGCAGTACAAGAAGGTCGGCCCGTGGAAGAACTACCTTTACGGTGAGCGCGTCTACATCCTGCTCAGTCTCTCAGCGAAGACCGTGCTCGCCTGGATCATCTTCTCGGGCACGCTCGCGCCGGTGTAAGCCGCCTGAGGCACCTACGGCACTTTCAGACTCTTTCCTTGGCGCAGGCAAGTGTATGCAGTCAAGTCAACTCGTTTTTCAGAAAAAACTTCCGCCGAACGGTAGCGGGGCCCTTTGGCACTTGGTTTTAGTGACGCAATAGAGCAACGATCGGATTGTCCAGGCGGCCA
>CAYLZA010000530.1:0-3194 GCA_964387575.1 uncultured Spirochaetales bacterium
CGCTCAACTCGGTTTCGGTCCACACCCTACCGACCGGATTGTGAGGCGAACAGAGAATCACCGCTGAAGCGTTCGAGCTTACCGCCTGCCTGACGTCATCGAGATCCATCTGATAACCCGAGTCGGTCCGGGAAAGACGATTCACCCGAACTGTTCGGTTATTGCGGCGAATGAGCTCCGGAAACGGATAATACACCGGTTGCTGTATGATGATTTCGTCACCGGGATCGGTACATTCGCTGAGTGCGAGGCTTATACCGGTCAATACGGTCGGCACTGTAACAATCCATTTCGGGTCCAGCGAGGTTTGATGACGTTTACTCATCCAATCGACAAAAGCTTCGATATAATCCGAACGGATGAGCTCATACCCGTAGATCCCGTGAGCGTTGCGTCGATCTATCGCTTCGATCACTTCAGGCGGCGGTTTGAAATCCATATCGGCAACCCACATCGGAAGCGCATCGTTTGGAACATCGTCCCATTTTACGCTTCCGCTTCCGCGCCGTTCGATAAATCCGTCAAACAATGCGTGCATCGTCGCCCCTGAGTGGAATTTATACGCCCCCCCAAAAAAACCGGGCGTGTTTCGGATACTATCCTGACACGCCCGGCGTTTTCTACCGTATGCTGACCGGTACTGCATATTCACGACGATACGCCGTAACTATATTAGTTGTTGGTGCTTTCCACCTTTTCTCCGAGAAGCTCCCGGTCGATCACTTCCTTGAGGCTATCCTTCGGCACGGCACCGGCAGCCATCTGCGGCTGCCCCTCGGTCGGGATAAACAGCAATGACGGGATGCTCTGGATTCCAAACGCACCTGCCAGCTCCTGCTCCGATTCGGTGTCGATTTTGTAGAAATCGACCTGTCCGTCGTACTCATCGGCGAGCTCTTCGATTATAGGGGCAACCATTTTGCACGGTCCGCACCAGTCGGCGTAGAAATCTATTACAGCCGGTTTGTCACCGGCAAACTTCCACTCTTTATTTTTTTCGTAATCAAATACTTTTTCGAGAAATGTTTCCTTTGTCAAATGTTCCGGCATTATGTCCTCCATATCCGTCTTTCTATATATAATTTAACTAATATTCTTTACGCCGTCAAGAGTAGACGAGAGAGAATTTCGAGGCTGTACCATGCTTCATTCGCTATTTCTTCTCCCGGTTACCGCCGTAGACGATTTGCCATCAACACTCGAGTGGTCTATAATCCACCGTCAGTGTAACAAAGATGGTGACCTACTTCAAAGGCGACGGATACAAAACCCCAAATACCGTCCCACGGGCTCTGCTGGACCGAATCTTACTCGAATCTCGATTCGCGCTGTATATCGAGCTCTTACGAGCGGTGCTCGAGGCACGAAAGGCGTCGTTACGCGGAATATACGACGATACCTACTGGACCTATTCCTCGTACCGGGTGTTCAGGGCAATAGAGCAATGCGGGGGACGATTCGATATCGACGGTTTCAATAATATCAGAAATGCGCGACCTCCGGTTGTTTTCGTGTCCAACCACATGAGTACGCTCGAAACGCAGATTCTTCCGGTACTCATCGAACCAATCATGCAGGTGACATTCGTCGTAAAAGAGGAACTGATAAACGACACGCTATTCGGTCCGATTATGCGTTCGCGCAATCCTGTCGCCGTGACAAGAAAAAATCCCGGAAAAGATCTCAAAATCGTTCTTTCGGAAGGCACGAAACGGCTCGAGTCGGGGATATCGGTAATTGTGTTTCCGCAAAGCACCCGGGACGAGCGATTCGATCCGGCTCATTTCAACAGTCTCGGCGCCAAGCTTGCCAAACGTTGTGGGTGTCAGGTGGTCCCGATCGCATTAAAAACCGATTTTTGGTCCAACGGAACGGTTTTGCGGGGATTCGGGCCCCTTTATCGTAAAAAAACGATCCGTTTTTCTTTCGGAGAACCGATAGATAGTCAAAATCCTTCGAAACAGATACATTCTCGTACCGTCGAGTTTATCGGCGAAAAGCTCAGAACGTGGGGCATGGATATACCGTGAACTGCGTCTTCCGGGAGGCAAGACATGGCCTTTTCTTGGACATTCTTTATCGATATCGGAGCTATATCGCTCGCGCTGTTGATTGCGACATTTATTCGGGCTAAGGTCCGTTTTTTTCAACGATTTCTCATCCCCAACGCGCTGACTGCGGGGTTTTTTCTCCTCATCTTCTATAACTACGCTGGGCCTCCTCTTGGAATGAGCTCCGACAGTCTCGGAGAGCTCGTGTATCATCTGTTGAGCATATCGTTTATCGCAATGACGCTCCGAAAGACACCCGTTCGAAACAGATCCGTAAGTGTTTTCGGCACATCGATCGGCGTGCTGTCACAATACGCGCTCCAGGCTACGCTCGGACTTCTGATAACATTTATTCTCATGTCCACGATACTCCCGAATCTCTTTCCTGCCTTCGGGTGGTTGCTCCCGCTTGGATTCGTTCTCGGACCGGGACAGGCATTCGCAATCGGAAAGGGCTGGGAGTCTCTCGGCTTCGAAGGAGCCGGAACCCTCGGGCTGACGTTCGCAGCGGTCGGTTTCCTCTGGGCCTGTTTCGGGGGTGTTTTTCTTATCAATTACGGTATTCGTCGCGGATGGGTATCCAAATCGGAGATCAGCTTTCTGAACCGCAAAGGCGCACGTACCGGTATCTATCCAAGAAGCGGAGAGCTTCCGGTCGGAGCGCGCTTGACCACCGAGTCCGAGGCGATCGATTCGATGTCTTTTAATATCGCGATGGTATTTCTGACCTATCTACTGACGTTTCTCGGGCTCAAGCTTCTTACGTTTTTACTTTCATTTGCGGGACCTCTCGGAACGGAGCTTGCAACGAATCTCTGGGGAATCGGTTTTGTATTTGCGGCAATCACCGCGCTGGTCATGAAAAAAATTCTCGCGACGCTAAAGGTCGATTACATCCTCGATAACGGTTCACTTACCCGGATTTCGGGCACTGCGGTAGACGTGATGGTTTCAGCGTCGATCGGTGCGATTTCGCTGGTCGTTGTTTCGCAATACTGGCTGCCGATTCTACTCATCTGTCTTGCCGGCGGTCTTGTTACGATCGTCACCGTACCGTGGATTGCATCGAGGCTGTTTCGAAACCATCGATTTCAGCGAATGCTGATAATCTACGGGGCAAGCACGGGAACGATGCCGACGGGG
>CAYLZA010000531.1:0-3166 GCA_964387575.1 uncultured Spirochaetales bacterium
CTATATTCCGGGGGTTTCCGACGTGCTTCGTGTGAGCCACCCGGGGGTAAACGGATGGCTCCTCATCGTAGGAATGAGTCTCTTTCCTCTGGTTTTCGGACAGATAGCGATTAGCATTTCGTCACTCCGCAGACGTGAAAAGGCATAGGGCTGGGCTACAGTTCTACTGTGAGCGGCCGTCGTTTCGACAGCGGCAGCTCACGAACCGTGTCGCCGTCGTAGGGCCTCGGTGTCCGCCGAAGATATGTGCATAGTCGAGCTCGTAGTGATCCTCGAACGCTTCTACGCTTCCGAACGCTTTCGTAAGCTCGTCCTCGAGATTCTTTCGTACCCAACCATAGATCGGAATCCGATCCACAGGCTTTCGTTCTATTGTTGCGACAACCCGTTCTCGTCCTGTCATATACACTTCATGCCGGCAAATTATGCAAACACCGATCTTTTTAGACCGGACAATTGCATCGCGTCAAGCAATCGCGGCTGCCGCCAGGTACCAACGAATCGATAGCGGCGGCTTTGTGAGTAGAAACACCCCGTGGTATACTTGTTTCAGCGCAGGATGGAGCTTTCACGTTAGAGATGTATTCCCGTCGGCACGGAAATGAGGAATCTGAATAGAGGGTTGTATGGAAAAGAAGAAGTTCAAAAAAGGTAAGCTCATCGTCCGTGAAAACGATCCGGGCGAAGATATGTACGTCGTCGCTTCAGGTAAGGTAAGTGTATACAAGACGATAAACCAGGAACGGGTGATTCTCGGTGTTCTCGAAAAGAACGATTTTTTCGGGGAGATGGGCCTCCTGCTCGGACATGACCGAAGCGCGACGGTCGAAGCTCTCGAGCCGACCGAGGTCGTGTTGTTTACAAAAGAGGATCTGGAAAAACGGCTTCACGAAAACGCATCACTCGTGGACCGGATGCTCAAAACGATGGCGCAACGCCTGCTCGAGTGTCACAACATTATCAGCGATCTCGAAGGCGAAAAACGCAGTCTCGAGATCATCTACGGGCAGAAATAGGAGAGTACGCCCACCCTCGGCGCCGCGGGGCTGCTGGGTTTCCGTGTTACCTTTCTACATGTTCTACATAAGGCGGCCATAGATTTCTTCGGGCTCCCACATGTTGCGAAGCTTCCATCCCTTTTTCACAGCGTTCGTCAGCCCGCCGACGAGCTCATAATCGACTGGAATGACTCAAGCTCATTCCACGACATAAAACCGTTTCGATTCGAATCGGCACTCAGATAGAGAGATATCAAGTCGGCATCGGCAATTCCGGTCTTGCGTTTGAATACGATGGCGTTTGCACCACTCCGTGCCTTTCCGAGTGTCGTAAACCGATGGGTTGATCCGTCAACCGTGTACGTCGATTCACCATTCGTGGTTGTTTCTTTTATTGCAATACTGCGGTGTGCATGATATTTCGTCCTTACAATCTGTTCGTTGGTTTGAGAGCATGATCGATCACTCACTGAGGAGGGCGGGTCGGATTCCAACGAAGCTGCGCGGGATGAATCAGGCAACCGCCTCGAGGAGGAGAGCAAATCGGATGTCTCTCCTCCCTGCCGGAATCAACAACCGCCTGCAAAGCAGGCGGTTTGTGGGTAGCGCCCCGTAGGGGGCTTACGGTGCTGCTGAAGCCGCGAGGAACCGTACAAAGCATATAAAGGCACAGCCGCTGACCGGAAACCGCGCCCAAAGGACGCGGCTTCAGCTGAAGTGAATCGGTTTGATCGTTCGCCTCGTCGTAGAACCGTAGCCGTCTGTGTAGAGAATCGATACCGGCTCTCGCCGAAGTGATTGTGGACGATATCCATGTATGCCGAGTGCCGCGCGAACTTCCATCGTCATCCACAAGTATACTGCATAATTTGCACCAATACCGATTTGCGCGCGATGCTTCACAATATCGAGAAGCTGTACTACGAGAAGGCGCTCGAGAAAGCCGACGGCAATAAAGCCCGTGCCGCCGAGCTCCTTCGGATCAATCCTCCGGCGTTTCGCAAGGCCTGGCGAGAGCGTTTCGAGACCGGGAGCTCCGGCGAATTCGATTAATGTAAGCATGATCACTTCACGCAAAACTTTTTTTGACAGCGACGTAGTATGCGTTATGTTTCTGTTGTACAAAAGCGCACGAATCTAAACGGGTACGTTCAATTCGCCACAAAATCGAAAAATCTTAGAACCCGTACGAAGGGGCAACTATGGATCAAAGCACCATGGTACGACGCATCAAAACGCGTATCGCGATCGTAGTTTTCGGCGTTTTGGGTGTTTTTCTGTTCTCCAGCGAGTTCATGAATGCCGTTTTCAATAACAAACTCGATGCTGCAGGTGTCGGTTTTACAGGACGAGTGGTATTTGCGTTTAAGCCGACCGTAGCGGTCATATACCTCGTTTTTTCATTGATGCTGTATCTTCTGATCATTCGCTATCTGAAGCCGCTTATGCGGTATCTGTCCACCGGCGAGGAGTATCGTAATGCACGAAAAGCGGCCATAAGCGTACCGTGGGTAATAATAATATTCGAATTAACCGCGTGGACAATCGGCACCACTCTCTACTACTTCCTCAAAGGATGGAATGCAGAAAGCGGAATACCATTTGCGTTCGGGCTTCCACTCAAAATCGCGGTCGGATTCCCCAGTGGTGTTTATATTTCAATATTGTTTAACCTCATTCTTATTCAGGCGAAAGAGCAATTACACATTAACCACATGGCCGAAGAAGAAGACGATGTATTTTCCCGCAATCGAGACTATTTCGTCGTGATTGCCGTAATCGTTTTTCTCGTAGTGAACTTTGCCTACGTATCATACTACTACGCCCGTACACAAACAGATCCGACGATGGACGGCTTCTATCTCCCGCTTATCGGAGCAATCGTTTTCTACAGTGGGGTCTCTTTTGGATTGATTGCATTGTCAAAAAAAGAATATGTGATCCAGATCAATTCTATCCGATCCACACTCCGTCAAATGGCCGTCGGACAGACCCGTCTGGATACGCGTATCGATATTATCAACTATAACGAGCTCGGGGAGATAGCCGGCTATGCAAACAGCATTGTAGATAACTTCCAATCAATACTTTCGAAGGTCAATGATACGTCTGCAAATGTGTTTTCCTCATCGCGCACGCTTTCAAACGCGAGTCACCGCAACTCGACC
>CAYLZA010000532.1:0-3153 GCA_964387575.1 uncultured Spirochaetales bacterium
CGAGTTGACCGCGGACGTTGTATTCCGTTATAGAGGTGCAGTTCGACCAACGCCTACCTTCCTGCAACAATTTTTCGTACCTACTGAGTAAACGGCGGTGGAATCCGCACGGGCTCATGCCTGTCGGTAGTACTCCCGTCACCAAGCTGACCGGTGTCGTTTTTCCCCCACGCCCAAGCGCTCCCGTCGGTTTTTAGCGCTAAGGTGTAAAATGCGCCGGCTGCAACCGCTACCCAGTCGGTGGCGCTGCCTACCTGCACCGGCGAGTGCCTGTCGGTGGTGCTCCCGTCTCCGAGCCGACCACTGCCGTTATTTCCCCACGCCCAGAGGGTGCCGTCCGTTTTCGCCGCCACGGTGTGGTAGCCGCCCGCCGCAGCCGACGCCCAGTAGGTTTCCGTACCTACCTGAACCGGCGAGTGCCTCTCGCTGGTGCTCCCGTCGCCGAGTTGAGCGTAGTTGTTGAGTCCCCACGCCCAGAGGGCTCCGTCGTTTTTCACCGCTACGGTGTGACCGTAACCTGCTCCGACCGCCGCCCAGTCGCCATCTGTGCCCACCTGCACCGGCGAGTGACTGTCGGTGGTGGTATCGTCGCCGAGCTGACCGTATTCGTTGTTTCCCCACGCCCAAAGGGTTCCGTCAGTTTTCACCGCTACAGTGTGATATGTTCCGCCTGCGACTGCTGTCCAATCTGTTTCCGTGCCCACCTGCACAGGTGAGTTCCTGTTAGAGGTGCTGCCGTCGCCAAGTTGACCGAGGTTATTCCATCCCCAGGCCCAAAGGCTCCCATCGATCCTGATAGCGACGCTGTGACCACTACCGGCCATAACTGCAGCCCAGTCGCTCTCCGCGCCGATCTGTACCGGCGCGTGCCTTTCAATCGTGGTGCCGTCACCCAGCTGACCGACACTGTTGCTTCCCCATCCCCATACGGTGCCATCGTTTTTCAGCGCTAAGGAATGGCTTCCTCCTGTAGCAATGTCGGTAACCATCGTGCTAAAATTTAAAATGTAGTTGTTCGGTAAGGCGTTGCCCGCTTCATCTGTGACACCGGTGTTGATCGTCGCCGTATAGCCGGTATTGCCGGTAAACATCGCGGATGGCGTGAACGTTGCGGTGGTTCCGTCTGAAGTAACCGTCCCTGTTACGCCGCTCACGGTGAACGTTGATGCCGAGATCGTGCTCGGATTCATTGGCTCACTGAAGGAAACAATTACCATGCCAATAGCCGCACTGCGAAAATCTGACGGAGGATTCGTTGCGACTACAGTAGGTGGTACGGTATCCAAGGTAAAGCTATCAACTGCAGAATAGCCGCTTTCGTTTCCCGCTTGGTCGATACTGCTTACCCGCCAGTAGTGTGTCTCGTCGGCCAGGCTCGATGAAGTATGGCTGCTCGAGACTACACCCGAAATATCTACTTCAGGACTGCTGAAGTTCGAGTTGTTGTCGATCTGTATGTGATACTCACTCGCGTCGGCCACGTCGTCCCAATCAAGTGAAGGCGTGTCGTCGTTCGTCGGATCGGGAGAGTATGCAATTAGAGTGGGAACCGCCGGTGCGGTGATGTCTACTACAATGGCAAATGATCCGCTCGACGACCAGTTCCCGGCTTCGTCGCGTTCTTGCACGTACAAAGTGTGTTCTTGTTCGGCAATCGGAGATGCCGGTGTATACGAGGTGCTTGTCGTTTGCGTAGAACCGATGGTCAAGTCACTGTTGTCGCGCTTGTATCGATACGTGCCGTTCCCGTCGCCTCCACCGCTGCTCCACGACCACGTAGGCGTAGTATCGTTTGTGGGTGATGCACCAGTTACGCTCGGGGCGCCCGGCTCGGTCGTATCGATCATAATCTCTTTGGAGCCTGATTCCGACCAGTTGCCTACTGCATCACGTTCCTGCACGTGCAGGATATGATCTCCTTCGGAAAGCTCCGTCAGCGGCATGTACGAGGTCTCGGTCGTTTCGGTTGCATCGATGCTCAAATCACTATCGTCGAGTTTATAGCGGTAGGTTCCGATTCCGTCTCCACTTCCGCTGCTCCATGACCATTCAGGCGTGGTATCGTTCGTCGGTGTGGTGCCGATCACCGTCGGCGAACCTGGGGCGGTAATGTCGATTGTGATCGTTCTCCACCCGGTTTCAGACCAGTTATCCAGCGCGTCAATCTCCTGCACGTACAGCGTATGCTGCCCTTCCGAAAGCGGAGTATCGGGCGCAAAGGATGTGTCCGTCGTCTGCGTCGCTTCAAAGCTCAGATCGCTGTTATCGAGCTTATATCGATACGTTCCAATTCCATCGCCACCACCACTGCTCCACGACCATGTCGGCGTGGTGTCGTTCGTCGGTGAGGTGCCGGTTACCGTCGGCGCACCCGGCGCGGTCGTATCGATCGTTATGGTTTTTGTTCCCGTCGTCGACCAGTTGCCGACCGCATCCTGCTCCTGGACGTAAAGCGTATGATCGCCTTCGGAGAGAATCGAGGTCGGTGTATACGAGGTCGTTGTAGTCTCAGTTGCTCCGCTTGTAAGATTGTCGTTATTTAACTTGTATCGATATACTCCGACGCCATCTCCTCCGCCGCTGCTCCACGTCCACGTCGGCGTGGTGTCGTTGGTCGGGGAAGAACCGGTCACAACAGGAGCATTCGGCGGTATCGTATCGATCGTTATCGTTCTCATCCCGCTCTCAGACCAGTTGCCCACGCTATCGCGCTCCTGTACGTGCAAGGTGTGATCACCTTCGGATAGCGGTAATATCGGGGTATATGAGGCGCTCGTGGTCTCGGTCGCCTCGCTTTCCAAATCACTATCGTCGAGTTTACGCCGATACGTTCCCGTACCGCCGTTCCCGCTGCTCCACGTCCAGGTGGGGGTGGTATCATTTGTGGGTGATGTGCCTGTCACTAGGGGCGCACCAGGTGGTGTGGTATCAAAGACCCGCTGCAATGTATCCGATGCTGCGTTCGGATTGCCCGCTGCATCGAAAGCCACCGATGAGGCTATCGACACACTCACCGTGCCGTCGGAATCCGGTGTGATCGATACCGAATAGGTTTGATTGTCGCTGGTTTGAAAATCCGAAGCAGTGCCGTTTACTACCGTGATTTCGGACAGCTCGAAATCACTCACCGGCTCACTAAAATCGATAGTGATG
>CAYLZA010000533.1:0-3149 GCA_964387575.1 uncultured Spirochaetales bacterium
CCGAACATCAGCGCACCGATCAGCGGAGCCGCCGACGGAAGCAGCAGGATGCAGATACCGAGTACCGAAATCGGAAATAGGATCCTTTCGACTTTCGAGACATACCGGAGCTGCTCCATCTTTATGGCACGCTCCTTTCTGCTGGTAAACATACGCATCAGCGGGGGCTGAATAATCGGCACCAGTGCCATATAGGAGTACGCCGAAACGGCTATTGCACCGAGAAGATCGGGCGCAAGCTTTGTCGAGAGAAAGATGGCCGTCGGACCGTCTGCGCCACCGATGATGCCGATCGACGCGGCATCGGCGAGTGAAAAATCGAGCCACGGGAAATTACCGAGCGCCACCGCTCCGAGAAGCGTAGCAAAAATACCGATCTGTGCGGCGGCGCCGAGCAGCGCTGTGGTCGGATTCGCGAGAAGCGGGCCGAAATCGGTCATCGCTCCGACACCGATAAAGATGAACAACGGAAAGAGACTCGAAGCAACACCCATCTCATATATCTGCCCGATAAACCCGCCGGCTTCCGCTATCCCGATAACCGGAACGTTTGCGAGAATTCCCCCGAATCCTATCGGGAGAAGAAGCAACGGCTCGAACTTCTTCGCGATCGCGAGATAGATGAGAACCAGACCGATGACGATCATCACGATCTGTCCCCACGTGAAATTAGAGATTCCCGTCGATTGCCAGAAATTGTCCAAAGATTCTACTAGTCTCATCGTTTTAACCTGTAGTCCTATTTCTGGATAACCGCGAGCACATCGCCGGCCTGAACCTGATCGCCCTGCGACACCGGGACGTCACCAAGGGTTCCCGCTACAGGCGCGTGAATCTCAGTTTCCATTTTCATCGATTCCACCACCATAATCGTATCGCCTTTTTTCAGCGTGGCGCCGTTTTTCGCCACAATCCTGAGAATCAGTCCCGGAAGCGGTGCTTCCACATAGTGCGCTTCCCCGTCTTTCGCCGTCGCGTCGGTCACCGACGGTGCCTGCGACGATTTGCTCTCACCACCCGGTGCTGATCCGCCCGATTGCGGTGCGGCTTGTGCCGGCTGCGCTTGCGATGACTGCGACTGCTGTGGCGCGGGCTGCGCTTGTGCCGGCGCGGCGTTTCCGCCTTCCGCAACATCAACCGTATACGCGACGCCGTTGACGACCGCTACGCCGTCTTTGAGGTTTACCGCGTACGGTTTGCCGTTTACGGTAACCGTAAAGCTATCGGGTGCAGGCTTCTTTGGCTGTTCCTTCGGAGCCTCTTTCGGCGCTTCGGGCTTCTTCTCTTCCTCTTTTGTCTTCTTCCGGACGTTCACCTTTGCCTCGCCCTTGAGATACTGGATACCTTTGTCGAGACACGTAGCGGCAATGAAAGTATTCTCCTCGGTAATCGGAAGACCGGCTTCCTTCAACATCGCATTTGCGGCTTCGATACCCTTTTTGGGATCATCGTCGTTGATATCGACCGGGATTCGATCGGTCGGTTCTCTGCCGACCTGCTCCTGAGCAAGCTTGACGATTTCCGGATCCGGTTCCACCGGTGTCTTGCCGAAATAGCCGAGTACCATCTTCCCGTACCCTTCGGCAATCTTTGTCCACGGGCCGAACATGACGTTGTTGAACGCCTGCTGAAAGTAGAACTGGCTTACCGGGGTAACCGAGGTTCCGTAACCACCCTTGACGACGACTTCTCCCATCGCCTTTATGACGTCGGTGTATTTATCGAGTATGTTGTTGTCCCGCATCATCTGCGTATTCGCAGTAAGCGCTCCGCCGGGCATCGGCGAAAACGGAATCATCGGCTCGACGCTCTTCGCCTCGGGCGGCATGAAGTAATCCTCCATGCATTCATAGAAAACTTCCTCGGCCTCCATCACCTTTTCCACGTCGATACCGAGATCGTATTCGGTTCCCCGAAGCGCGTGCCAGAGTGTCATCACGTCCGGCTGACACGTCCCCCCCGAGGTCGGTGCCATCGAACAGTCCACCTGATCCGCACCCGCTTCAATCGCTCCTTTGTACTGCGTAATGCTGATACCCGCAGTTTCGTGCGAATGGAACACGAGCTTCACCTCATCACCGAGAAGCTTGCGTGCCGCTTTGATCGTTTCGTACACCGTGGCCGGCGTAGATGTACCCGACGCGTCCTTGAAACAGACCGAATCGTATGGGATCTCCGCGTCGAGAATTTTTTTGAGCACCCCGACATAAAAATCGGGATCATGCGCGCCGGTTACGCCCGGTGGAAGTGCCATCATCGTAACGCAGACTTCGTGCTTGAGTCCGGCATCGTGTATACACTGCCCGGAGTAAATAAGATTATTTACATCGTTGAGGGCGTCGAAGTTACGGATCGTCGTAATTCCGTGCTTTTTGAACAGCTTGGCGTGAAGATTGATAATATCGCGTGACTGCGAGTCCAATCCAACGACATTTATGCCTCGAGCAAGGGTCTGTAGATCGGCATCGGGACCGGCGGCTTGCCGAAAAGACTCCATCATGTCGAAGGCGTCTTCGTTGCAATAGAAATAGAGCGACTGGAATCGTGCTCCTCCGCCCGCTTCGAAATGGTTCAATCCTGCCGCTACCGCAGCTTCAACGGCCGGCAGAAAATCTTTGGTAAAAACACGCGCACCGAAAACGGATTGAAATCCGTCCCGGAACGCCGTAATCATCGTTTGTATTCGCTTCATGTTTTCTAACCCCTATAGTGTGTCGATATGTGCGCTTTAGCCGCCGCAATTACCGCGGCGATATCGGCATAGTTCTCTTCTTTAGCCGCCTCCGGCGGTACGTACTTGTATTCATGTTCACGTTTTTCTTCCTCCGAAGGTTGTAGCGCCGACGGAATGACAGCTTTGAGGAATAGATGGAGAGACCTCATCACAAGGACGAGGATAATAAGAAAAATGAATACGATTGCCATTCCGACAACCGTAATCGTTAGTCCGTTCAGCATCGCAAATGCTCCTGTTGGTGGGCTCCTAATGAGTATCTTAGCAGTTAGGTGAGACTATATTCGTAAGAGTTTCCTATTTCAAGTCCTTTTCGTCGATTGTTGATCATTTCCTCGTCCCGAATTTCCTCGAGGTTTTGTGGAGCGCCGAAAATCCCACACACGCAAAAAATATACAATCAACAGCGTATCGG
>CAYLZA010000534.1:0-3145 GCA_964387575.1 uncultured Spirochaetales bacterium
ATTCATGCTCCTTCGCGCAGCGGCCGAGGAGCACGGATGGAATCTCAACTACGGTGGAATCGCGCTGATGTGGCGCGGCGGATGCATTATCCGGAGCGTTTTTCTCGGAAAGATCAAGGAAGCGTTCGACAAGAACGACGGTCTGAGTAACCTCCTCCTCGACGACTACTTCAAGGAAGTGATCGAACGATGTCAGGCATCATGGAGACGTGTCGTTGCAAAGGCCGTCGAAATGGGAGTACCGATTCCGGCGTTTTCGACCGCACTGAGCTTCTACGATGGATACCGTTCCGAACGACTACCGGCCAATCTGCTGCAGGCGCAGCGCGACTATTTCGGCGCGCATACCTACGAACGGCTCGATGCGCCGCAGGGTGAATTCTTTCATACGAACTGGACAGGAACCGGTGGCGACGTCGCAAGCGGCACCTACAACGTGTAGCGATTCCGGAGGCACCTGACTACTCACGAGTGGTCAGGTGCCGTTCTTTTACGTTTCTCGAGAAAATCACGGACGTACTCGGCAGTGTAGGAGCCTTTGCGTACCCGACCGACTTCCTCCGGAGTTCCCGACGCCACTATCGTGCCTCCCCCGTCGCCGCCCTCGGGGCCGAGATCGATTATCCGATCCGCCTCAGCGATAATATCCAGGTTGTGCTCGATCACCACCACTGTATTCCCCATGTCTACGAGCCGGTGCAGTACGAGTATCAGTTTCTCCACATCCGCCATGTGAAGACCGATGGTCGGCTCATCGAGAACATAGAGCGTTCCCGCCGGGTTCCCGCCACCCGCTTCGGATCGTGTTCGTGAGAGCTCCGAGACGAGCTTGATCCGCTGCGCCTCACCGCCGCTCAAGGTCGGGCTCTGCTGACCGAGCTTGAGGTACCCGAGACCGACATCGTTCATCAATGAGAGCGAGTTGTGCACCTTCGGGTGAAACGAAAAAAACTCGGTCGCTTCCTCGACGCTCATTTCGAGCACATCCGATATCGATTTCCCTTTGAACTCGATCGACAATGTTTCTCTGTCGAACCGCGCCCCGTTGCAAGTCTCACAGGGAACGGTAACATCCGGGAGAAAGCTCATCTCGATCTTCCTCATCCCCTGCCCTTTACACGTCTCGCACCGGCCCCCCTCGGTGTTGAACGAAAACCGGGTCGGCTCATAAGCACGTATTCGCGCCTCCTGGGTAGAGGAAAAGAGCTTACGGATTTCATCCCAGATACCCACATAGGTCGCCGGACACGAGCGGGGAGTTCTGCCGATCGGCGTTTGATCGACCTCATACACCCGGTCGATTGCGTCCCATCCGGTTACTTCCGCACACCCGAACGGGTCGTTTGCACCGTCCCTCTTCCTGATACCGGTACGCGATCCGTTCCCTGAGAGCAGATGTCTGAGATTCGAATACAGAATATCCCGTACCAGCGTGCTTTTGCCGCTCCCGCTTACCCCGGTGACACAGATCAATAGCCCCGCGGGAAATACGACATCGATATCCTTCAGATTGTGGAGATTGGCTCCTTTGATAAGCACCGAAGAATCACCTGCCACGCGTCTCTCATCTACTATCGGATGAAGAAGCGGAGTTTTCAGATACTTCCCGGTAACCGATTGTTTGTTTCCGAGTAGTGATTTTGCATTCCCGGTGGCAACCACCCTTCCCCCGCTACGCCCGGCGCCCGGTCCGAGATCGATTACATGATCGGCGGCACGAATCGTTTCCTCATCGTGCTCGACGACGACCACCGTGTTGCCCTTTGTTCGAAGCGTCCGCAGCGTATCGAGCAAAAGCGCATTGTCCCGTGAGTGCAGCCCGATCGTCGGTTCGTCGAGTATGTAACAGACACCTCTGAGATTCGAACCGAGCTGGGAAGCAAGTCGAATCCGCTGAGCCTCTCCGCCGCTGAGTGTGGGAGCCGACCGATCGAGGCTCAGATAACCGAGACCTACCTGCCGTAGAAACGAAAGCCGCGAGACGAGACCTGCTATTACGTCCCGCGCAATCAACTTTTCGCGTCCTTCGAGCGTGAGCGATGAAAATACGCTCTCCGATTCCTCTACCGAAAACGCCGTGTATTCGTTTATCGTCTTATCCCTGAATCTGACCGCGAGCGCCACCGGATTCAAACGATCACCTCCGCACGACGGACACACATCCGGCGTTTTTTTAAGCCAGTCGGTCCACCACCGTTCCTCACCGGTTTGCTCCTCATCGAATCCTTCGAGCTGTACACCGGTTCCGAAACACGTCCGACACCATCCGAGCTTTGAATTGAATGAGAACAACCGCGGATCGAGCTCTTCGAAGCTTCGTCCGCAGCTCGGACACGATCGGCTCGTCGAAAAGAAGAGCTCTTCGCCGTCATCGTCGGATTCCGGATCGAGCACTACGCGCACTCTCTCCTCGCCGAAATCAAAGGCCCGGTCGAGTAGCTCCGTCAACTCCGCTTCGTTCGAGGGGGCGATCGTTACGGATCCTATCGGCATATCGATAGAGTGCTCGCGATATCGATCGAGTCTCGGCCACGATTCGGTCGGCGTGTATTCTCCATCGACCCGGAGTGTTTCGAAACCTTTCCTGCGTGCCCATTTTGCAAGATCGGTGTAATACCCCTTTCTATTGACGACGAGCGGCGCGAGTACTTCGATTTCTTTCCCGTCATAATCCGAAATCAATGACGCTACGATCGATTCACGTGTCTGCGGCTCGATCGGTACATCACACTCAGGACAGTACTGTGTTCCGAGCTTGACGAAAAGCAACCGAAGGTAGTAGTAGACTTCGGTCACCGTGCCGACCGTGCTCTTTCTGCCGCCGCGGCTCGTGCGTTGCTCGATTGCAACCGTAGGCGGAACGCCGTTTACCGCGTCGACGTCGGGTCGTGATGCGGGCTGTACGTATTGACGTGCGTACGCGTTGAGGGATTCGAGATATCGTCTCTGTCCCTCCGAGAAGAGGATATCGAAGGCGACGGTGCTCTTCCCGCTTCCGCTTACACCGGTGATGACGGTAAACGCGTCGAGCGGTAGCTCGAGATCGATTTCCTTGAGATTGTGCTCACGGGCCTTTCGGATCGAGACGGCCTCCTCCCGGTCGCGCCGGATGCGAGCGCGGCTCCCCCCGTAAGCACCTGCTCCC
>CAYLZA010000535.1:0-3144 GCA_964387575.1 uncultured Spirochaetales bacterium
CTCGAACAGCAGGTACTCTGCTATCGGGTATAGCTCGCCGTCATGATGACTGGGTGCACCGAAAGCGCTCCGTGCGCTATGCAACGCGTTGTCGTGAATCCCCGTTCGCAAGACATGTGCTTATTCGGATATAACCGTCGAACGGTCGACCTACCCGTCGAAAAAGATCACCGAAACAATTCTCACGGCGTTTGCGGCGAACTCCGATGTTTATCCTCTTCTTCTCCCTGGCAAAGTACTTCGTCGCCGGCGGAGCACTTTTTGCATCTCGTAAGGGGGAGCCTGCAGCGACCCGCGGTTTGTTACCCGCTGAATGCCACGGTGTACAGCGGCTCTTTTGCTTTGAAATCGCTTCAATTACATAGTATAGTCCGACGCAACTGATTATGAGTAAAAGCAAAGACAGAACGATCTCCACGTCGGCGTCGAAGGATCTGGTCCAAACCCCTTGGAGTCTCCCCGCCGAAGAGGTAACAGCTTCGTTGAACGCCAACACCTCAGACGGTCTCGAGGTTGCCGAGGTATCAAGTCGACTCGAGCAATACGGCAGGAACGCTCTTCGAAAAGCACGCGAAGCAAATACTCTCGAAATACTCGTACGCCAATTCAAGAGCCTGATCATTCTGCTGCTCGCCGCGGCGGGGGTCACCGCGTTTATCTTCGGTGAGACGCTCGACGGGATTGCGATCATCGTCGTCATCCTCCTCAATACGGCAACCGGTTTTTTCACCGAGCTCAAGGCGGTCCGTTCGATGGAAGCGCTGAATAAGCTGAGCAATGTGATGACCCGTGTTCTTCGGGGCGGCGAATCGATGATGGTAACCGCCGAGGAGCTCGTTCCAGGAGATCTGGTTCTTTTGGAAGGCGGCGATATCATTACCGCCGACATGCGAATTATCGAATCGTCAAAGCTCCAGGCAAATGAATCGTCGCTTACCGGAGAATCGATGCCGGTCGATAAAAGCGACGACCCCGTCGACGAAGAGACCGTGCTCGCGGAACGGAGCTGTATGCTGTTCAAGGGGACCGAAGCGGTTCGCGGTTCCGGGAGGGCGATCGTTACCTCCACCGGAATGCAAACCCAGCTCGGAACGATATCCTCGCTCGTCGAGGAAACCGAGGATGTAAAAACGCCGCTCGAAAAACGGCTTGATACGCTCGCCAACAAGCTCGTCTGGGTCGTGCTGGTGATAGCGGCGATTTCGGGTGCCGCCGGAGTGCTTGCCGGTCGCGAGGTTATTCTGATGGTGGAAACCGCCATCGCGCTTGCGGTAGCGGCGATCCCCGAAGGACTTCCGATCGTCGCCACCATCGCACTCGCCCGTGGGATGTGGCGGATGGCCAAACGGAATGCACTTATCAATCATCTGGCCGCAGTCGAGACACTCGGAACAACCACGATTATCGGCACCGACAAGACCGGCACGCTTACCGAGAATCTGATGACCGGTCAATCGGTCGTGACGGCGGAGGGTTCATTCGAAGTTTCCCGCCGTTCGGAACAGCGCGAAGCCGCCGAACACGGTACCGACGCCCCCGGCTCAGGAGATGCCGGTGCCGGCAAGTCGCTTTCGAAGGTGGCACGAAAGGCAGTAGAAGTCGGTGTGCTTTGTAACAATGCATCGCTTTCGCCGGCCGCCGGTGAACCGACCGACACGCCGGCCGATGAATCAACCGGTACCGGTGCGGCCGAAACCGGCGGCGACGATAGCCACCGGGACGCCTCGACTCCGTCCGGAACCGGCGATCCGATCGAGGTGGCGCTTCTCGCGCTCGGGGCTACATTCGGTATAGAACGGAAGCAGCTCGTCTCGGAGCTCCCCGAAGTCCGGGAGGAAGCTTTTGATTCGGACATCAAAATGATGGCCACATATCATTCGCTTTCGGAAGGATATCTTGTTGCAGTGAAAGGCGCTCCGGAAGCGGTTATTGAGGCGTGCACGCATGAAGCGCTCGAGAACGGCGCAGAGACCGGCGCGGGCTCAGACATCGTCCCGACAACACGTAAGCTGAGCGAATCCGCGCGTAAAGCGTGGGTGACGAAGAACGATGAGCTTGCCTCACAGGGCATGCGGGTGCTGGCGGTAGCATTGAAGATTTCATCGACGGCTGATCAGGCTCCATACGAGAATCTTACGCTGCTCGGTTTCATAAGCTTTCTCGATCCGCCGCGAAAAGACGTACGAGAGTCGATTTCGCAGTGCAAACGGGCCGGTATTCGTGTTGTGATGATAACCGGGGATCAGGCGGCGACCGCGCGAACGATAGCCGAGCAGGTCGGGCTTGTCGAATCGGCGGAGGAGCCGGTAATTCATGCGCGAGACTGGGTCTCACCGGAACAGCAAACCGAGGAGCAGAGGCAGAAGACACTCGCGGCACATGTCTTTTCCCGATTCAGCCCGAAACAAAAAATGGATCTAATCGATCTCCACCAGGAAAACGGCGACGTGGTGGCGATGACCGGTGACGGTGTGAACGACGCCCCTGCCCTGAAAAAGGCCGATATCGGTGTTGCGATGGGAAAACGGGGAACGCAGGTCGCCCGCGAGGCGGCGGATATGGTGCTTCAGGACGACGCGTTTGCATCGATCGTGGCTGCGATCGAACAAGGCCGGGTGATTTTCGAAAATATCAGAAAGTTCGTGGTCTATCTGCTTTCATGCAATGTCAGTGAGATCATCGTGCTTTCGCTTGCGTCGTTTCTGCCGATTCCGCTTCCGATACTTCCCTTACAGATTCTCTTTCTCAATCTCGTAACCGATGTTTTCCCGGCTCTCGCCCTCGGAGCAGGTGAAGGGGATCCCCATATCATGCGCTATCCGCCGAGAGATTCGAAAGAGGGTATCATTACCGGAAAACACTGGCTCAAAATACTCGGTTTCTCGTCTCTTATGTCGATAGCGGTTATTTCGTCGCTCCTCATAGCTCAATACGGACTCGGATTCGACGACGGGCAGGCGGTGACCGTATCGTTTCTCACGCTCGCACTCGCTCAACTCTGGCATGTGTTCAACATGAGAGCCCGAGACTCGAAAGTGCTCGTAAACGAAATAACCAAAAACACGTACGTGTGGGGCGCGATCCTGCTGTGTGTCGCACTACTTCTCATAGCAGTCTATATTCCGGGGGTATCCGACGTGCTTC
>CAYLZA010000536.1:0-3132 GCA_964387575.1 uncultured Spirochaetales bacterium
TGTTTCCTCGTCGATCGATGGAGACCCGCCGGCGGTTACATCGAGGAGCTCCGGCTCGGTAACCTGCGCTGCGCCTCCTCCTCCACGATTCGTGCCGTCGCCCCCCGGCCCTGCGAGGATGAGACGGTTGAAAAGCGGAAGCCGCGGAAAGAGCCTGAGCATCACTCCGAAAAAGATGATCGATGCGACGACGCTCAATCCAATTGTCATCAGATTCCGCTGGAACACCTCCCACTCCCAGGAGAATTCGGGCCAGATAAAATCCTGACGTGAGAGCACGAGCGCGGCCGCCATCAGCACGAGCCCACCTATCCCGGTTACCCCGAATCCCGGTATGAGAAATATCTCCACGATCAGTAACACGACGCCGGCGACAAACATCAACAACTCGATAGAGCCGACCGTCCCGAGCAACGCGCTACCTACGAATACGACTGCAAAACAGATGATAGCAATCGTACCGGGAACACCAAATCCCGGGCTGGTGATCTCCATATACAGTGCGACGAGCCCGATGAGGACGAGGATGCCGGTAACTGCGGCGCTTGTGATAAACGCCGCCGCCCGATCGGCGAGCGATTCCGAAAGCACGACCGCGGTTTCCTGGTTGACGCCCAATTCCGCAAAAAGCGCATCGCGGTTACGGACCGTCCCCGATGAAAGACCGTATTCGGCCATATCCCCAGAAGTAAGCGTCAGCAGCTTACCCGGTTTCGATATGATATTCCCTTCCTCTACAGTCTGCTCGTTTTGCTGCGCCATTCGTTCGATACCGGCCATCTCGTCCCTCGAAACGAGTCGTCGTTCGCCGTCTACGTACACCTCGAGGAGCTCCACATCCGTATCGACCATCGCAAGCGCGACCACTTCGGGATACCCGTTTTTTTCCGCGAGCGCCGCCATCTGTGTCCGGACCGCACTCACGGTCTTTTCGGGCGCCATCTCCATTCCCTGCTGGGTTTGATACACCGGAGCCGCCGCACCGATCGACGTTCCCGGCGCCATAAAAATCGCCTCACAAGCCAGTGATATCAACGCACCCGCCGACCAGCTCACGCCCGTGCCTTCGGCGCTCGAAGGAACATACGCAATCGTCTCGGTATTTTCGGCCGATCCGATCAATGTCGTGATCTGAAGCGCCGAATCGACTCGACCGCCGAAGGTATCGATATCGAAAATGATATAGTCCGCTCCCGCACTCTCGGCTTTCTGGATACCTCTGCGTACGAATACGACTCTGAAGGGATTGATTTCTCCGTGAATCGGGACGACATAAGCCGTCGAATCTGCGACGACCGACGTCGTCTCCTGCGAGGTTAATACCGTCGGGGTTATCAGTACAATTATGAAGAGAATGATAAGGAAGCTACATCGAGTGCGATTCATCGTTCGTCCGTTGTGTATTATCATAGTCGCCCTTAGCGGATCATTTGTCAATCGTCCGCTCGCAGGCACCTGGTCGGACTGAACGGGATCAAAACTTTATATCCTCAAGACACGCGTTCTCGTATAGACTGGCCGGACAGCTATGGCCGGTTCTACTCGAGCAATGATTCGTTCGCTGATTCTCCCCGTTTATCTCCCGATGACGTTTCTCGTAATCGGGAGAGCGGCACCCAATACGGACAAAACAACCGATTCGACCATATCCGGGACACTCGGACGTCTGCGAGAAGGGCTGCGCGGGCAGGGATTCAAGCTTTCCACGGTCGGTTTTACGATTTTTACGCTCATGCTCCTTCGAGCGGCGCGGCAGATTATCATGCCCTTCTGGGGCGATTCGCTTGGGATGAGTCCTGCCACCATCGGACAGATCATGAGTGCTTCGGCAGCCGTCGAGCTCTTCATATTCGTTCCCGCAGGTTTTATTCTCGACCACTCCGGAAGGAAAACGGCCGCGAGCCTCTGCACCGGAATATTCGCCGCCGGCGTCATGATGCTTCCGTTGAGCGGCGGCGTGTACGGTTTTCTACTTCTCGGACTCGTGATCGGTGTAAATAAACCTTGATTTCACCGCAATACCGGAAAAAAAGGCTTCTGACCGATCAAAAAAAGTGGTGTATAATGAAAAAAGTGTTTAGGCACTATACCTTTCGCATCAGGAGTAAAGTGGTATGAGAAAATGTCTTGCAATCATCATGTTTTTCGTCATCGTTGCAGCCGGATTCGGGTTCGATGAAGATTATCTCAATCTGGTGACGTTCGAGAATTTAACAAACCAGACGGTCGAATTCATTTTTTTGTCACCCGGTGACAGTGAATATTGGGGACCCGAGATCCTCGGTTCGGAACGGGTTCTCGCGGAGAACGAATCTCTCGGATTCTGGATTCTCTATCCGGACAGATGCAACACATTTGACATCATGGCAGTTGGTGAGGACGGGGGAACGATCGTAATTTACGATTATGAAATATGCGACGGGGTACAGGAAGTTATCGAGATCACCAACAAGGATCTCGTTGATGATCCCCCGGACATGGATTTTGTGAACATATATATAAGAAACGACACACTTTCGATTTATTACATATTCATATCGCCGTCCGATTCTATGTATTGGGGAGTCGACTATCTCGATGAGACGACGATACTCGAGATGGATGAAATGGTGAGTTTTCTTTTTCCGGTTTCCGAAGAAGGTATGCAATATGATCTCCTCGGAGTGGACGAGGACGGCGACGAATATCAGTTCAGCTTTGAGATCAACACGGCAAGCGATCGCGATATTTTCCCGATCGAGATTTCGGATCTCGTCGTCAACTGATACGGTCGCAGGGCGATCTGACCGTCGAACGATATTAACGCGTCGGTTCCGTAGCTGATCACGAGACCGAGCGCGTGAGCTATTTCCACAATTTTCGACTCACTACGGCTTCAGCAGCACCGCAAGCTCCTTCGGGGCGCGTTACCCGCGTGTTGCGTAGGTGAGAAAATCGAGATATAGTCGTTAATCGAATTCGTTAAAATCCACCAAACAGGTAATGGAGCATCGGCCAAATCGTGTTTTTACGTCGTTTCGTCTCATTGTGTGTGTCTATTATATCCTTCGTCGCATTGCTGAGCGGGTGTTTTCTCCTCCCGAAGGAAGAGGAGATTCTCCGGCGGATCCAGGAGGAGTACGGCTGTCACTG
>CAYLZA010000537.1:0-3131 GCA_964387575.1 uncultured Spirochaetales bacterium
GTCCAAACCTATTATCCCATCCTTCTTTCAACTCATAAAAGAGATTAAAGGCTATGATTGATATTCTAATTGTTTTTTTCCTACTTCTTATTTCAGGTGCATTTTCAGGTACCGAGGTAGCATTTACCTCACTGTCCGTTGATCAGCTGGAGCGGATGAAAAAGACAAAAGGCACCTCCGGTAAGCTGGTAGCAAAACTCCATGAGAAAATCGATGTCGTACTGACTTCGATTACGATTGGTAACAATCTGGCCAATCTTGCCGCATCGGCGCTCGTCTCGGCGTTGACAATCCGACTATTCGGCGAGGCGTGGCTCCCCGTCTCTACGGTGGTACTGACGATTCTCGTGCTGATAATCGGCGAAGTGACACCGAAGCAAATCGGTATTATGCATAACGAATTCGTAACGCTCTCGCTCTCGAGGTTTCTTCGGGTTTTCTCGATCGTTTTTGCTCCGATCATCTGGTTGATACGCCTCGTGAGCAATGCGCTCACCAGACTGACCGGAGGGGGCGCGCGGCCACGTCTGACCGTGGAAGGACTCAAGCACCTGGTTCACTACGCGGGAGACACCGGTCTCCTCAACAAAATCAACACTTCCATTCTCAGGAACGTGCTTCGTTCGAGCGGGATTCGTGTAGGCGTAGTGATGACACACCGGACAAAAATATTCAGTCTCGACAAGCGTTCGATCGTCCAGGAGGTATTGCCCAAAATACTCGACTCGGGTTACTCGAGAATTCCGGTATACGACGAGGATCCCGAGCATATCGTCGGCGTGGTCCTTACAAAAGACGTAGCACGAGCTATTATCGAAAAGAACGGCGGTCTATCGCTGCGTCACCTCATGGTAGATCCGGTGTACGTCCCGGAAAATCGCACGATTCACCAGGTACTTACCCGACTCAGACGCGAACGATTGAATGTCGCCATCGTGCTCGATGAATACGGGGGGTTGCTCGGACTCGTTACGATGGAGGATCTGGTCGAAGAGTTTGTCGGTGAGATCTACGATGAAAACGAAGTTGAAGAAACACATCCGGTTATTTCACTCGGAGGAGACGAATTTTCAATTCGCGGCGATGCACCGATATATGTCGTCAATGACCACCTGGATATGAGCATTCCCTACGGAGGTGATGTCCAGACAATCGGCGGATTTTTAACGGAGAAAGTCGGTCGAATCCCGGAAGCCGGTGAACAATTCGAGACGTCCTACGGCGTTTTTACCGTCGAATCGGTCAGCAAGAAACGGATTGTACGAGCACACTTCAAGAGGAACAAGATCGATGACGAATAGTTTGCACACGATCCTTCGCCATACCGGCCGTTTCGCGGATTTCTCATGGTGCTTATTATTTCAGCCACACTATCAATAGAAACATTCGAGTTGCTTCGAGGTTATCTTCACAAGATCGAATTCGATAATCGGTATGTGATTCCGTTTTTCAATATGGCAGACCGTCGTCTCACGTTACAAATAGATATTATCGCCTAAGCGTGACGATACGGCAACATCCGGATGAATTGATGGCCGTATATCAACGCCTGCGACGAATAACGTAAAGACCCGATCCGACGAGCAGCACAAACACGCCGATGATTACCGTCGCTCGTGTAGACAGCGAAGGCACCACGATTGCGCTGTTCACGCCGATGGTGAGAATACATATCACGACGAGAGCCGACGTGAGAACGGTCGAAACAGTTGATTTCAGCCGTATTTGATACGAGCGAAGCGGTATTTTCCAGGTACGCAACGCTATGAGATCGAATCCCAGATCGCCGATTACGAATAGAATACTTCCGAACGTAAGAGATTCGGCGATCCGAAACGTACGCTCCTGCATTAGTGCACCGGAGATATAGATTATCAACACAATCATCATAGCGCTGAATAGAGCAAACGGCTTTCGAAACACGATCGCCGTAACGCTGAGCGCCACAGCGAGAAGAGCACCGGTTAGCGAGTAGAGTGAAAACGAGAGTATGAGCCCGTAGAGGGACAACGAGAGTATCAGCGTCGGGACGACGAAAGGGATCACTCACATATCCTTCGCACGGCATTCAGCCGGCGTATTACCACATCGAGAGGATGCGATTGTTCCCATTCGACTACGGTTATTCCCGAATCGAGAAGCTGATCGATCCGCCGGCTCTGCTCTTTTCGATACAACTCGAGAGCGAGTCTTCGCGTACGCGCTCCGCGTTCATGAGCCCAATCACGAAGTATCTGAAACGGTGAGATATAGATCGTTATGACATCGAATCCACGCCGCTGCAGATCGAATAGCGAACCGACGAACTCGTCGGCCAACAGCGATGTTACGGCTATGATGAGCGCCCGCGGCGAAAGTATCCGGGCCGGGACGCCGGAGATATCATGACTGACGTATCGCTGAACATATCTTGCTCCCGCGAGATGTTCGAGAATCCTGTACCATTGTCGCCCTCCGGTGGTCGGCGGGACAAACGAGAGATCGTTACCGAGCTCGATCAATCCGACCGTGTTTTTTTCCTGAAGATAGTAGCGGGTTATCGTCGATGCACATCGTGCTCCGAGATCGAGACACGTAGCTTTTGACGAACCGGCATCGGAAAACGTGTCGAGCAATACGAGAATATCCGCGTTTTTTTCGCTTGTATATTCGTTTACATGGAGCGCTCTTCGACGTGCGCTTGCGCGCCAGTTTATTCTGGCAACACGATCGCCATGAAGCATCGGTCTGATTGCGGCAAACTCGATCCCTTCGCCGTAACTCCTCGAGGGGAAGTTCCCGGTATACACCTGTGTATGCGTCGGTCTTACCAGTGATCTGAGTTGCTCGGGCTCCGGAAAAACGACAATAGGAACATTTTCGCCGATTGTCCGTTCACGGTAGTAGAATCCTGCGGAATCGAATGTCCGGATGAACGCAGAATCGAGCTGCAAACGTCTTCGTGTCGGAAGCCCGAATTCGCACCGAACGACCTTTCTCGTTCCGGCGGTCAAGCTCACCACTGCGGTATTCGATCCGGAACGAATCAACGCATCTTCGGGAAGAGGTTGGAGCACCTCCGCGAACGGTAACTCCCCGGAAGAACTGATAACGACACGACAGGTAACCGCATCCGTCTCGAACACCCGCGT